>CAVCAD010000068.1:0-2118 GCA_963600145.1 Bacteroidaceae bacterium | reverse complement strand
TTATAATTACCATAAGAGGTGATTAAGAATTATTTAAAAGACTTCTTGGGGGATGCTACCGCAGCAATGGTACTTGGGGATAATATTTTTTATGTTTCAAATTTAAAAGAAAATTTAAGTAAGAAGAAATTAATGAAAATAATATTATAAATATTTAAAAAAGATTTTAAGGATAAAGATGAATATAGAACAAACAAAACTAAAAGATTGTTATATAATATTGCCAAAAGTATTTAATGATAATAGAGGCTATTTTTATGAAAGCTATAGTAAAAAAAGTTTTGAAGATGCAGGTTTTTATTATGATTTTGTGCAAGATAATCATTCTTATAGTAAAAATAAAAATACAATTAGAGGTTTACATTTTCAAACAAATCCATTTGCTCAAGCTAAACTAGTGAGATGTACTAAGGGAGCAATTTATGATGTAGCAGTTGATTTAAGAAAAGATAGTTTAACTTATAAACAGTATATTGCAGTTTTATTAAGTAGTGATAATTATAAACAGTTATTAATACCAAGAGGATTCGCTCATGGATTTTTGAGTTTAACAAATGATGTTGAAATTCAGTATAAAGCAGACAATTATTATTCACCAGAAAATGACTCAGGTATCATATATAGTGATCCTGAAATTAATGTTGGTTGGAAAGGATTAGGATTAACATCAAATCCAATATTATCTGAAAAAGATAGTAAAAGATTAGTGTTAAAGAAGACTAAGGTTGATTTTTAATGAAAACTATTTTAATAACTGGTATTAATGGTCAATTAGGCTATGATATTTATAGAAAACTTGATTTAGAAAATAAAATAAATAGATTATATTATAATCAAAATAAATATTTGATTTATGCCCCATCTAGGGATGAACTAGATATAACAAATAGAAAAAATGTAATAATTTATATATCAAAAATACAACCTGATTATATTATACATTGTGCAGCTTATACGCAGGTTGATAAAGCTGAAATAGAACAAGATAATGCTTATTTAGTAAATTTTGAAGGTACTAAAAATTTATGTGATATAGCATCTTACTATAATAGTACTTTGATATTTACATCCACAGATTATGTATTTGATGGTTTAAAGAAAGGAAAATATACTGAATTTGATAATCCTAATCCACAAAACGTATACGGTATGACAAAATTTTTAGCTGAACAACAAGTTCAAAAATTAGATAAACATATTATTGCAAGAGTTTCATGGCTTTATGGTATTAATGGAAATAATTTTGTAAAAACAATGCTATCCCTTTCAAACAAAGGAGTAAATGATTTGAATATTGTTGATGATCAAATTGGAAGTCCTACATATACAAAAGATGCAGCGAATGCAATTGTTCAATTAATGAATAGTTGTTATCATACAAAAAACTATGGAATATACCATATAACAAATGAGGGTGAAGTTTCATGGGCAGATTTTGCCAAAGAAATATTTACTATTAATAATAAGAATGTTAATGTTAATAAAATCACAACACAAGAATATATTAATGCTCAAAACAAAGTAGTAGCAGTTAGACCATTAAATTCATGTTTAAGTAAAAATAAAATTAATGAAATTGGGATAAATATGCCAAAGTGGGATAATGCACTATATAGATATAGTAATGAAATTAGTAAAACATTAAAAAGGAAATGAATAGGGAAGGTTAAACTCGGCGATAATAAATAATTTACATTACATTTCGAAGTGTGCTATAATTAAGTACACTTTTTATTAAAGGGGAAAATATGAAATATTATATTAATTTTCAAGGAACATGTTGGTTAATTCAATATTTAAATTTTGTTAATAGTGATTATGATAAAAGTATTTTTTATAAATTACTAGCTTTAAATAGATTTTTGAGATATAAAAAATGTATTGAGTTAATTAAAAACAGAATTCTTTTAGATAATAGACCATATTTATTTTCGCAATTGATGAATTTTGATGGAAGTTTTTTTGATATTGAGGATATGCTTCAATATCAAATTATAGGGAATTTAAATGACGAATTAACTGATGATAAAATATTATCTAATAATGAAGAAACAGCAATGGTGCTACTTGAAATGTATGAGAAACATTTAAATAATGAAAAAATAATATTTCAAAAAT
>CAVCAD010000067.1:0-2064 GCA_963600145.1 Bacteroidaceae bacterium | reverse complement strand
GCATTTAAAGTTATAGCAACTGAACCTAAATAACCACTAATATATGAAGAACCTCCTGCGGCTCCGCACGTAGTGCTTGTAGAACCAGCTCCTCCCCAGTAGCCACCGCCTCCACCAGCAGCATTATTTGTACCATTTCCACCTGTTAGAAAAGCACTGCCCGAAGTTTGGCCTCCAGCTAAAGATGTACACTCAGATGTATTTGATGTCATTAAATTAAATCCAGAAATCCCAGTCAAACCACCTGCATGTCCGCCCAGTCCTAGGCTTGTGCTACTTGCATATGAAGCACCCCCGCCTCCACCAGCTACCATAATGCGTGAATTTACATCATCTTTAACTAAACGAACATCTGTTGAGCCACCACCACCAGATGATAATCCTTCACCATTTCCACCACCATTATACCCACCAGTAGTATCAGTTGAAGTTTTACCAACACAAAAATATAATACATCATTAGAAAAAAGATTAATAATTCCAGAAGTATATGCTCCTCTACCGCCTGATACTAACCCTGAGTTTGCACTTCCTCCATCTGCTCCCCAAAGTTCAATTTTATATCTACCAATCGCAGGAGCAACATATTCAGTACAAGTACCAGCCTCAAAATAAGTATAATTATAAAATAAATTATCTTTTGATACATTTACTATTTTTCTATTTAAAGAAATATTATTATTATAAAATTCAATAAGAGTTAAAAGTAAAAAAGCAAAAATTAATAAAAATGTATATGCCATTGCTGTAGAAATAAATCCATCCCTCTTCATAACTTTTTTCTCCTATTCTAATAGTATTCTATCAAATTTATGATAAAAAGTCATTATACATTTTTATTTATCTTGCTCTTCCTTGTTTAATATTTTCATTATTAGCCATCATTATATTATTTTTATAATGTTCTATCATTAATTTTTGCATATAATTATCTCTTAATTGTTTCTGAGCTAAAATAATAGTAGTAAGAAATTCTTTATATTCTTCTATAGTAATAAATTTCTTATATTCATTTTCTAAAATACTTTTTAATTTTTCAAGTTCTCCAAAAACTTTATTAGTATCTCCTTCATCAGAATTTTCACTATCTAAAATTATTTCAACAAGTTTTAAAATTTTATTAATTTTTTTATTAAATAATCCTTTTGCATAGTATCTAGAAAGTTCAGAGTCAACAATAGTAATCTTATTTACTTCAAAATTATTATTTCTAAATCTAGGTTTTATTACTAAAACATTCTTAGGTTCTTTATAAGTAATTATATTCTTTTTTTTACTATTTTTTAAAAAATATTTCATTTCTCTTCCTCACTTAATAAATCTTTTCTTCTTTCTTTAGTTAATCTAATTCTTTCACTTTCTCTATATTCTTTTATCTTTTCATGATTTCCATTTAATAATACCTCAGGTACTTCTAAATTTCTAAAAACTCTAGGTTTTGTATAAACAGGATAATCTAATAAATTATCATTAAAACTTTCACTATCTAAACTTGTTTTTGTAATAACTCCATCAATTAATCTAATAACAGAATCACATATAACCATAGCTGGTAATTCTCCACCAGTAAGTACATAATCACCAATACTAATTTCTTCATCTATAAAATTTCTAATTCTTTCATCAAATCCTTCATAATGTCCACATACTAATATTAAATGATTAACATTTTTTAATTCTTTTGCTTTTTCTTGTGTATATTTTTTTCCTTTAGGAGACATCATTATAACTAAACTATCATCTTTTTTAACACTTTCAATCGCACTCACTACTGGTTCACACATTAAAACCATACCACCATTACCACCAAAAGAATAATCATCAACTTGTTTATTCTTTTCTTTGCTAAAGTCTCTAATATTTATAATGTTAATACTTACCTTATTATCTTTTATAGCCCTACCTATAATGCTTTCCTTAATAAAAGGATTAAACATTTCTGGAAAAAGAGTTAAAATATCTATTTTAATCATAATAATCCTTCCAAATTTCTAAATATAATTTTTTTATTAGATATATCTATATTTAAAATAAAATTTTCATTATATGGTATAAGTTTATTAT
>CAVCAD010000066.1:0-16713 GCA_963600145.1 Bacteroidaceae bacterium | reverse complement strand
CTTTAAGATTATAACATTAAATCAACTTAAAGTAAATTCTATCAAAAGTTTTTGTATAAGGCTTTTTTAAGGCATACAAGAAACTATTATACTTTGCTTTCATTTTTTCTATCACCACCTAGTAATGTCAAAGTATAACTTTTTTTGTTTTTCATGATTTTGGTGTTAACACCAAAATGGAAAATAATCTATATTTTTTTATAACTATCATTATTTTCTATATTTTAAATAATCTACTTAATTACTTCCAATTTTTTGTAATTCAGCTTTCTCTAATTCTTTTATAGGTTTTTCTGGAGTTGGTAAAGTTTCTGGCATATTACCACCAAGTTCCTCAATTGCTTTTCTAACGGTTCTACCCACATTATAATGAGTTAAACAAGCATCATCTTCATTATCTATACTATCTTTTTTTAGTTTAGCCTCTGTTTGTGTAATACGGAATAAATTCGCACCTAGTTCCTCACTACCCATATAATCAAGAATATCTTCGTTTTCTTTTATGTTCTTACGTTTTGCTATTTGTTTAGCTGTTTCTCCATTATAAAGTCCTTTATATCCATAATTATTAAATTTACCAAAATTTTCTACGCCTGCTTCTCTAGCAGTTTTAAATAAATATTTATTTTTGTTATTAACAAGAATTCTAGTATATAATCTTTTTTCATCTTCAGTTAACTTTGAATATTCTAATTCAGTAATTTCTTGTTTTCTAGTTTGTACTGCAAAATAAGTTTGCCCAAGAGCTACTGATTTTTTTCTAGGATTTGCATTTTGAACTATTAAATAACAAGCGTATCTAGATAAACGATAATCAATAGTTTCTCTTTTTGTCTTTGATCCTATGTCAACCATTTTCCTGAACTCGGGAAAATGGTCGCTTACTTTATTATTACTAGTTTCACAAGCAATCATTGCACGCTTTATTACTTTATGAAAATTTTCCCATTTACTATATTCTAGTAAAGGCATTAACTCTCTTGCTTCCCAATATTCATTCCCATATTCATCATTATGTTTTATACTTTCAAAAGTTTTTTCAGTATATTCTTCTATATTATTCATTTTTACTAACCTCCTTTACTACATATTATATCAAACATTTGTTCTTGCTACAATTTGTTTTATTTGTTTTATTTTTTTGTACCACCCATGAATTTTTTGTATTTTGTATCATTTAAAACTATTTATTTATACAACCATTTTAATGACCAATTAAACTAGTATTTATATATTGACTAATAAAAAATGAAATTTAAACATCAAGCCAAAATCATTTTTTAAAGCAAATAGGATACTATACATAATACATTTTTGTAACATTTTCACTAATTATTGTATTTTAAATTACTGACATTTTTACAAATTTTTTACATAAAAATATCAAAGATATGATTCCTTATTTAACTAAACCATGTTATAACATTACTATACAGAATAACTGATAACAATTTGTAATCTTGTTTTCATCATCGATAGCCATTTACTATGTCTATAATTATCATTATTATCTACATAGTCATTATTATATTTCCAATCTCTAGCTCCTATATTATATGGTGGGTCAATATAAATACAATCAATTTTTCCTCTGTGTGTTTTTTCTAAAAAATGTAAAGTTTATAAATTATCTCCTTCAATAATAAAATTGTATGGCAATTTTTTATCTTTACATATTTTTCTACTTTAATCAGCACAAAAAGTTGGAATATCATTTAATAATTTTTCATCTACTTCTACAGTATGTTCTTCAAAAACTAATCCAAATTTCTTTTCAGTTAATGCATTATCTATTTCATTAAAAGCTCTAATAGAAGGGTCATTCGTATGAGTATTTTTCAATTCTTCAAGAAATTTAATCATTTCCTCTCTTTTTTATTTAGTTATATTTGTCATTTTATATCTTACTTTCTAAAATAATTCCTTAACAATTAAATCCTGTGAATGTAAGTTATTATTCTTACCTAATAATAAATTTTCATAAAACCTAACTAAATATTTACTATCTTCTTTTATATTTAAATAGTTATTAAAATAATTACTTCTTACTAAAGCATTTCTAAAATAAACTGATTTATCTTTAAATAGAGCATTATCCACATTATAACCTAAACTAACTAAATATTTTTCAATAAATAAAGCAGTTGTTCTAGTATTTCCTTCTCTAAAAGGATGTACTTGCCAAATACTTGATGAAAATTTAGTAATATTATTTATTGCTTCTACAACACTCATATCTTTATAATTCTTTTCTTTTTCTAAGGATATATCATATTCTAATGATTCTTTTAATGTTTTACAATCACCATAAGCCACTGAATCATTATTAAGTATCTTTTCATGTTTAGAAAAATCTATATTTCTAAATTCGCCTGAAAATTCATAAACATCTTGAAACAAATATTTATGAATAAATTTTAAATAATCTACAGACAGCTCAAAATTATCAATTTGTAACAATTCAACAATTCTTGTTGATACAAAATCACACTCTAATTCATTATGATTTAATTCTTGTTTTTTATCTTTTTCTATATAATATTCTCTTAATCCCTCTTCTACTTGTTTAATAGTTAAATTACCACTAACATTTTCTTCTAATAATTTTTCTAAATATTTAGAAGGCTTTAAATTATCAACTTCTTGAAGCCCTATAGCCATATCCCATTCTAATTGTTTTACATAGCCTTTTGGTTTAGTTTTTTCAATATATTCAACATTACTTGAATCAAATTCTTTTTCACTCATTTAATTAACCTCCTATCTCACTGCATAATCTACCAAAGTTCTAACTTTTTCATATATATTAAATGCTTTAGAATACTCTAGTAATTTATCTATATTTTTATCACTGCTATTAAAATAATCATGTAATATATCATTTTGTAATTCTAAATCAAAATCATCACTTTTTAACATATCACAAATACATCTTTCAGCATTATATATTTTAATTGGATTATTAAACATATTATTAATTTCAATAATTCCAATATCATAATATTTATCTGATACATAATGCACTTTATAATTGCTTAATACTCTTTTCTTACTATTAACAGTTATTTCTATTTCTTCTGGTAATTCTTTAATTAAACCTAACATACTTAATGCTGTCTTATATGAATATATAGCATTAGGATATCTTTTTTGAAAAACATATTCATCATCAACTAATGTATTACTATCAATATATAAACCATGTGAAACTTTATTAATTAAGCCTTTATCAACATATTTTTTTATTAATGGTTTACTAATATTTAGTTTTAAAAAATCTGATGTAAATATATATCCATGGTTAGCATCTAAAAACTGTTTAATTTTATCTTCATTAGTCATAGAATCATCATTTACTTTCATAACAATATTGTATCATTTTATTATATTTGAGTAAACATTATTTTTATGCATCATTTATATTAAATTTTATTGATTTAGAATACTTGATTGCTAAAATATACATTTGTTTTATATTTTCAAAAATAATATTATGTTTACGATAAATAATAAAATAGCAAAAAAGAAGAAAAAAAGAAAATTAAAAAGTTTTAGCAAATAATATTATTGAAAGGAGGACTTTATGTTAAGCTTAACAAATGAAGAACTTAACAATATTTATGGTGGAGCGATTGGTACCTTACCAAATTTTGGAAACTATGCAAAACTATTTAGATTTATATTTAAATCTATTAAATCATGGTTTTAAACAGAAATTAATTTTTCTGTTTTCTTTTTGAAATAATATATCAATGATTACTAAAACCAAATAAGTTATCACTTAATGCATAAATATAATGAAAAAAGTATAATAATATTGTATATATCAAATTATCAGTTTTATAAAATGAATAATTCCATACTAAACTTATTCCTATTAAAATAATACTACCATCAATATTATAAAAATGTATTATATTAAATTTTTTATATATTCAAATTCCTTTCTATTTTTGCATTTTCTCTTGTCTTAATTCTATTACAAAACCAACTAATTTATTTTTTTATCAAAAAAATGCAAAGATATAAATATCTTCACATTTTAAAGTCATTTACAAAAATTTTCAAATTTACTATTTTTTATCTACTTAAACTTTCATCTATCTTATATATTTTATTTGCTTATTCAGTAGTTTCTTCTTTATTTTCTGATTTTTTTAATGCTTCAGATGTATTATTTGATTTTTTATTTTTAGAATCTAATTTTCCACTTTCATATAATTCAATAAATTCAGGTAATTTTTTATAAGCTTCTGAAATATTAGTAACATTATTTTCTTTAAAAAATTCTTGTAACTTATCATTTAATTTATTATTCATTGACTTCAACCTCTAAAAAAATTATATAGTTTTTTATCAATATGTCAACACTACCTACGATTATTTTTTAATTTTTTTAATAAAATTTGCTATTTTTTAGTTATTTTAACATTAATTTAATTAACTTTTATAAAATTATTCTTCATTAATAATTTCTTTTATTTTTCTAAATCTATGATTAATGCCACTTTTAGTGATTTTTTTACCTGTTTCTAATGATATAATATTTGCAAGTTCTTCTAATGATGAATCAGGGTATTTTTCTCTATAATATATTAATTTTTTTATTTTATCATCTAATAATTCAATATCTTTCTTTTTCTTTAATATTTGAATCATTTCAATTTGCTTATTAGATGCCATAACAACTTTATCAATATTAGCTTGTTCACAATTATTTAATCTATTTGTCATATTCTTATGATCTCTATATATTCTTATATCTTCATAGTAAAATAAAGAATTATATGCATTTAATATTTTTATAAAATCACTTATTTTTTCTGTTTCTTTAATATAAATCATATATTTTTTTTCTCTTTTTAAAATTTTACTATTTAAATTAAATTCATTTAATAAATTATTAACAAAAACTGATAATTGCTTATTATCAATTAATAATTCCATATGATATCTACTAGTTTTAGGATCATTTATACTTCCGCAAGCTAAAAAACAACCTCTTAAATATGCTTTTTTTTCTTCAACTGTGTCTATTATATAATTATTAGGTATATATATACGTTTTCCTTTATTATTTATAATAGATAAATCTTTTAAAATAAAACTTGCTTTTTCTTTAACTATAATATTAGTATAATAGGTTTTTTTATTTATATTATTTTGTTTTGTATCAATAGAAACATCTATATGATAAAGTTTTTTAATTATTTTAAATATTCTTCTTGCTACTGACAGGTTTTCTGTCATTAATATAAATGAATCATCATTTATTTCAGCATTTATATTAACATATGCAGATAATTCACTAATACTTTCAGTCAAAGTACTATCTAAATTAGTTATTTCATTTTTTATATTTGTTGAAAATGACATACTACCTCCTAATATATTTTAATTTTTATTAAATAAAAAAGTTATAAATATATTATATAACTTTTTTTATATTTTAATAATATCTTGATGTAAAGTGGTAAGGAAAATATACATAGTTTGCAGGATTAACTAAATCTGACATGTATTTTGAATAACTAGAATATCCATCACCTAAATACCATCCAACTGATAATGAAAAATGTAAATGAGCTCCTGTAGTACATTTATCATAATACCATGTAGAAGAATCTCCACCAACATAAGCTATTATAGTATCTTCAGTTACAACATCACCAACTTCAACATTAAATGACAACAAATGACAATACGCAGTTGTGTATTCTTCCCCATTTATCAAATGGTGTATATATAATCTATTACCTCCACAAGATGTATGATACATTTTAGCTGCTACAACTCCAGCTGCTGATGCATAGACAGGTGTTCCTTTACTTACTGCTAAATCTATTCCACTATGAAATGTGTTATACTGGCCAGTAATTGGGGATATCCTATATCCAAAATCACTTGTAACATAAGCAGTTGTAAGTGGTCTAGAAAATCCAGTCGCAGGTGGAATAGCCATACAACTTGATAATTCTTGATTATCAGAACATCCAGCATCTTCATAATATTCTATTACTTCCAATTTTTCTTCTATTAATTTTGATGTACTTAATGCCTCAGTACTTAGATTTTCAATTTCGCTTCCTAATTCATCAATTTTTTCTTCAAGTTCAGCTTGTGATTCTTGTAATTTAATTTCTTTATTAGAAAGTTCTATTTGTAAATTTTTATTTTCTTCTATTAAATCATTCATTTCATTAATAAGTTCATCATTGTATCTACTTAATTGTTCAACAATTGAACTTCTATAAATAAAATCAGTAAATGATTCTGCACCAAATATATATTCTAAATAAATATTTTCACCATTAGATGTTTGCAAAAATCTAAATAATTCTCCCATTTCTTCTTGTTTTTTTGAAATTTGTTCTTCTAATTCTTTAATTTTTTGTTTAGATTCTTCTATTTTTGCTTTTCCATCTGTTATTTCTCGTTTTATTTCTTCTATTCTAGTATTAATACTATCATATTCTTCTTTTGTTTTTTTCTTTTCAGAATCTTGTGATGCTTTTTTACTTTGTAAATCTGCTAATTCTTGTCTTAAATCATTTAAAGTTTTAGCACTAGTGTTAATTGGAGTTAATACTAAAGTAAAAAGAAGAATTACTATTATAATTGTTTTTCTTTTCACTATATTTTTAAATACCTCCTAACTGCTCTATAACTACCAAATGTACCAACTACTATTCCTATACCTAATATAATAAATAATACATTTGTTAAAATTAAATCCGGATTTACAAGTTTAATTATTGGAGTAAATATTTGACCTCCTAATTTTTGATACAAGAAAACATAACCATAAGCAGTCGTAAGCATTGGTATTATACTTCCAAGAACACCTATTAACATTCCTTCAAAGAAAAATGGTAATTTTATATAAGTATTTGAAGCACCAACTAATCTCATGATTTCTATTTCTCTTTTTCTACTAGAAATAGTTATTTTAATAGTATTACTAATTAAAAATGCAGTTACTAAAATTAATCCAACGACAATAACTATAGTAATTTCTTTTACCATGTCAAATATTTTTACTAATTCTTCAACCATACCTTTTCCATATTTAACAATTTCAACATTTTCAAGTTTTTCAACTTCACTAGCTGTTGTTCCTATATTATTTACATCAATTACTTTAATTTGAATCGTATCTTGAAGTGGATTAGTTTCATCATCCCAACTATCCATTATATTTTTAAAGATATCAGATTCTAAACTCATTTCTTCTTTTACTTGCTTTTTTGATTCAAATTCAATTGATTCTACATTAGACATTGATTTAATTTTATTTTGTAATTCAGTAGTTTGTTCTTCAGTAGCATTTCTATTAACGAAAACTACTATAGTTAAATCTTCCTCTATATTTTTTGTAAAATTATTAACATTTACAGATAATATCATACTAATTGAAACTAATATTAACGTAATAGTTATACATGATATACTAGCAAGACTTAAAGAAATATTTCTACCTACACTTTTAAGAGATTCTTTAAACGTATTTATTAATATTCTAAAGGGTTTCATGCTCATATCTTCCTTTCTCTACATCTTGAACCACAAATCCTTTGCTTATAACAATTACTCTTTTTTTCATTTTATTAACAATTTCTCTATCATGAGTAGCCATAATAATTGTAGTTCCTAATTCTTTATTAATTTCTTCTATTACTTTCATTACTTCCATAGATGTATCGGGATCAAGATTTCCAGTTGGTTCATCACAAATTAAAACTTTTGGATTATTTACTATCGCTCTTGCTATAGAAACACGTTGTTGTTCCCCACCTGATAATTCATTTGGAAAACTTTTATATTTTTCTTTTAATCCTACTTGATCTAATGCTTTTAATGTCTTTTTCCTAATTTCGTTTTCTTTAAGTCCATATATTCTTAATGCAAAAGCAACATTTTCATAAACTGTCATTTTTGATAATAATTTATAATCTTGAAAAACAATTCCTAATTTTCTTCTTAATTTATAAATTTTTCTATTTTTTAATTTAGCAACATTAATACCACCAACATAAACTTCACCTTTAGTTGGTTTTTCTTCTCTATAAAGTAATTTTATAAATGTACTTTTACCACTACCACTAGCACCTATTACAAATACAAATTCTCCTTTTTCTATGCCTATGCTAAAATCATTTAATGCATTTACTCCATTTTTATATTGCTTATATACATTTCTTAACGTAATTAATTGCATATTTTATTCCTCCTAACCAAAAATTCTTTTTTCTTTACCACCTATTACTTGATAACAATCACTGACTGTAATAAAAGCATTTTCATCAATTTTTCTAATTTTTGATATTACTGCACTACATCTTTCGCTTGGTACAACAACTATTAATATTTTATATTTTTTATTTGTATATCCTCCAACAGCATCAATTATAGTAATACCATTTTCTATATCATTCATAACATAATTTTTAATCTCTGATATTTTTTCAGTTTTAATATAAATTTTTTTACTAGCAGATACCCCTAATGTTATTTTATTTATAAAGTAAGATGATATTTGAATAATTAATAATGAATATATAATATTAACTGGTTTAAAAACTATTCCTCCAATTAATACAATTATATAACTAATAAACTTAACTATTGATGCTATAGGAAATTTAGTAAATTCATGTATAATCAATGCAAGTATACTAGTTCCTCCGCTTGAATATCCACTTTTATAAACTAAACCTTCTCCAATACCTTGAGCAAATCCACTTAATAATATAGGTATAACTATATCATCAAATTCTAAATTAATGTAATAAGCAAGTTGTTCTGTCAAATATACTGCTGCTGTAAAACTTAATCCTCCAATTATATATTTAGATGTTTTTTTCATTCCTATAATTAATATACTAATTGAAATTAAAATTAAATTACCAAATAAAATAACATAATAAGTTTCAATACCTACAAGTTTATTTAATATAACTGAAATTCCTGTTAATCCAACACTAACAAAATTATATTTAACAAATATAACATTAAATGCTAAACTATTTATAAAAATACCTATTATAAATAATAATATATCAATAATATTTTTTCTTATCTTTAATCTATCACTTATCATGTAAATAATTATAACAAAAAACAATTTAAAATACCATATAGTACTCAAAATAAATGTATTTAAAACCATATTTATTTACTAGTAAACAAATTAAAAGTAGAAATTAAATTCTACTTAAAACCAAATACGCATAAATCTTGAAATATAAAAAACTGTCTTAATTAGTCTATAAATATTAGAAACTACTATAGAATATCCACCATTTATATTTAGCATTTCTGCATTTGATAGAATATTAATAATATCACCTCCTAACTTTTTTTAAATTAAAAAGATATTTAATTAATATAAATATCCTTTCATAATTATTATTTTCTATAATTTATTAATTCACTTTTAAATTTTATAATTTAATTAATATTACTTATTTAATTCTATATATGAATTAATAAATAAATCAAGTTTTCCATTTAAAACAGACATTACATCTGATGTTTCAGCATTAGTTCTTATATCTTTTACTAAAGTATAAGGAGTCATAACATAACTTCTAATAGCACTACCAAAGTTAACATCCATAACTTCTCCTTTATTATTTTGTATAATTTTATTAATATTTTGTTTTTCTAAATTATATAATTTAGATTTTAAAATTTCTAAAGCTTTTTCTTTATTTTTTAATTGACTTCTTTCATTTTGACAAGTTACTACTATCTTTGTAGGTAAATGTGTAATTCTAACAGCAGAATCTGTAGTATTTACACTTTGTCCACCCGCTCCACTACTTCTGTATACATCTATTTTTAAATCAGAATCTTTGATATCTATTTTTATATCTTTATTTATTTCAAATGTAACAAGTACTGATGCAAAAGTGGTATGTCTTCTTTTATTACTATCAAAAGGACTTATCCTAACTAATCTATGTACTCCTGTTTCTCCTTTTAGATAGCCATAAGCATTATATCCTTTAACCAAAATAGTTATTCCTTTATATCCTACTTCTTCTCCTGGTTGTTTACTAATTATTTCATAAGAAAAATTATTATTAGTTAAATACTTTATATACATATCAAAAAGCATTTTAACCCAGTCATTACTTTCAGTTCCACCAGCACCAGAATGAATTTCAACTATTGCATTTGATTTATCATACTCATCACTAAGCAGTGTTTTAATTTTAAAATCATATAACTCATTACTAAATTTTTCTAATTCATCTACTAATAATTCTTTTAATTCATTATCTTTAGAAAGTAATAAAATTTCATCATAATCACTTACTAGTTTATTATATGTTTCTACATCTTTTTTTAAATTTTCATACTCTTCAACTATTTTATTTGCATTATTAATATCAGACCAAAAATCTTGTGAATTAATTTTTGTTTCTAATTCTTTAATTTTTGTTTTCTTTTTATCTAATTCAAAGGTACCCCCTTATTTTTTCTATTTCAATATTTATTTCATTAATTTTAATATCTATTTTATTGTTCATTAATATCTTCCTTAATAATTAAAGATTCTCCCTGCATAGAATCAGCTTTCTTAATTTCATAAATATCTATAAGTGTTGGTACTACATCAATTAAAGACCCTGTATTTTTTATTTTGTAAGCATTATTACATATTATAAATGGTACTTTATTTGTCGTATGACTTGAAATTGGATTTCCATCCTTCGTTAACATTGACTCAGCATTTCCGTGGTCTGATGTTATAACTAATTCATAAAAAGATTCTTCTGCTTTTTCAAATATTTTACCTAAACAATAATCGCATATTTCTATAGCTCTAATTGTTGCTTCAAGATTACCAGTATGTCCTACCATATCAGCATTAGCAAAATTAGTTAATATAAAATCATAATCTTCTTCCATAGCATTTAAAGTTTCATTAGTAACATCTATTATTCCCATTTCAGGCTTTTTATCATATGTTGAAACAGATGGAGATGGAACTAATACTTTTGAAATATTTTTACTATTTAATTCTTTATATCCATCAAAAAAATAAGTAATATGGTCAAATTTTTCAGTTTCAGCAATTCTAATTTGTTTATAATCTATACTATCTAAGTATTCACCAAAAGAATATAATTCTTTTTGAAAATCATAAGCATAATCTACATTTTCATGTATATTAAATAGTGAACAAAACTTTAAATTATTAAATTTTTTTGTATTAAAAATCTTAAAGTTTTCTTCTGTAAAAGCATCTATCAATTGTTTCATTCTACTAGATCTAAAATTTAAAAATAATATTCCATCATTATCTTTTATATTACCATTTATTGAAATGATACTTGGATTAATAAATTCATCCTTAATATTATTTTGATAATGTGTAATTATACATTCTTCCGCTGTTCTAAAGTGATTACCAATTCCATACACAATAGCATCATAAGCCTTCTTTGTTCGGTCCCATTTATTATCTTTATCCATAGCATAATATCTGCCCATAATTGTAGCAACATGACCTATATTTAATTTATTTAATTGAGTTGTAAATTCCTCAAGATATTTTATTGCATTATTTGATAGAGTATCAACTCCATCAGTTATTAAATGATAACAAATATTTTTTACATTTTGCATTTTTGCTAGTGCCATAACTGCATATAAGTGATTCATACTACAATGAACCGCACCATTTGAAAGCATTCCAATAATATGAAGAGTCGAATTATAATTATTAACATGATTAATAATATCTAATAGTTGTTTATTCTTAAAAAATTCTTTACTTTTTATACTATCATTAATTATAGCTAAATTTTGCTTAACAATATTAGAAGTACCAATAGTTAAATGACCTACTTCACTATTTCCCATTTGTCCTTTAGGTAGGCCAACGGTTTCTCCACTAGCATCTAATTCAGCATATGGAAATGAACTAATATATTTATCATAATTAGGTGTTTTAGCCATACTTATAGCATTTCCATAAGTATCTTGATTTATTCCATAGCCATCTAAAATTAATAAAATTATCTTTTTCAAATTTGCTTCACCAAAAATATTCTATCATAAAATTACAAGTTATTAAATAAATAAATAAATTCTTCTATAGTTAATTCTTCTGCTCTAATATTATTTGTTTTATTTAAGTTAAATAATAATGTTTCTAATTTGTTTTTATCATATTTATGTGATAAATTATTTTTTAAATTTTTTCTTTTTTGTTTAAAACATTCTCTTACAAAATTAAAAAATAATTTTTCATCAACATTATATTTATTATTAGCATTTTTAAAATTTATTACCATACTATCTACTTTAGGAATAGGATTAAAATATTTTTTGTCAACTAAAAAATAGTTTATAACTTTAAAATAGTACTGTATATAAACACTAAGAAAACTATAATCACTTGAACATGGTAAAGCTTTTAAACGATTCCCTACTTCTTTTTGAACCATAATTGTGATTTCATCAAACATTTTAGTATCAATTACTTTTGTGATTATAGGTGATGTTATATAATAAGGTACATTTGCTACTAAAATTAGTTTTTTATATTTATATTTAGATAATATACTTTTTAAATCTATTTTTAAAAAATCTCCGTAAATAATTTCTAAATTACTATAATTTAATTTATCTAAATATAATTTAAGTCTTTCATCTATTTCTATACTTACAACATTTGAATTAAAATTAACTAATTTTTTTGTAAGCATTCCACTACCTGGTCCTATTTCAATTATTAGTGAATTAGTAGGTATATCTGTTATTTCAATTATTTTATTTACAATATTAATATCATTTAAAAAATTTTGACCAAGTGTTTTTTTTAAATGTACTTTATTATTCATTTTTCCAACCTGTCCTTAAAACTTCAAAATTTAAGTTCTTTATTCTTCCTATATTATTAATAGCAAAATCCTCGGAATCTGTTAATAAATCAATATTATTACCGTATACTCCTCTATCTAAAACTATAGCTATTATAGGTTCTGACTGAATTTTATCAGTTTGAAATCTTAATATAGTACCACATGAATAATTTGAACTGCTTGCAACTATTCTGACAGTTCCATAATCATTATCTTCAAAATATATTCCACTTTCAAGTGCATTTGTTCTTGGCGGGCATGCTAAATAACCACTACATAATGGGCAATCAGCAACATAACCGGTTAGCTCACCAACAAATGTATAATCAGCTATATAAAGTGAAATTGTATCATACTCATCTTTAAACATTTCTACTTGCTTAGCATCAATGTTTTCTTCTTCTATATATTTTGCAATATTATTATTTTCTATAGAAATATATTTTTTTTCAATAGCATCTGTTTTACATAATAAAAAAGACATAAAAAATAATGAAAAAATTTTAAAAATTAAAAGTGATTTATTACTTTCATTCATAATTTACAATAACCTCTCACATAAAAATTATAACAAGTAATAAATTATATGTCAAAAATACTATGTACATTGTTATATGTAATTTTTACCAATTCTTCTTTTTTAATATTTGTAAGTTCAGATAATTTTTCTAAAGTTAAAATTACATACTTTGGTTCATTTTTACACCCTCTATATGGTTCTGGTGTTAAAAATGGCGAATCAGTTTCAAGTACAATATTATGTAAACCAATTTCATTAATTATTTCTTTTAATTTACAATTTTTAAATGTTAAAAGTCCACCTATACCAAGCAAGAATCCCATTTTAATATATATATTAGCAGTTTCTAAGCTACCATTAAAACAATGTATTATTCCTTTTACATTATATTTTTTTAAAATATTAATAGTATCTAAAGTTGCTTCTCTTACATGTACTATAACTGGAAGATTATATTTAACTGCTAAAGAGAGTTGTTTTTCAAATAAATATTTTTGAATTTCTTTTTTTGTCTTATCATAATAATAATCAAGTCCTATTTCTCCAATAGCAATTATTTTATTTTCATTTATTAATTTTTCTAATTTTTTTACTTCATTATCAATATCATTCTTAGTAAAATTTAACACTTCTTCTGGATGTATACCAATTACAGGATACATACAATCTTTATATTTTTTAGATGTTTCAATTACCTCTAATGATGTTTTTATTGAATCTGCACAGTTAAAAACAATTCCAACATTATCTTTTTTGAAATTGCTAACTATTTTATCTATGTCACCATAAAATACTTTATAAATATGACAATGTGTATCAATTAATGTTTCCATATTAATCTTTTAACCATACTTCATTTGCATGATATGCACATAAAATTGTAGCTATTACATGATATAAATATACTTTTCCATAATCAGTAAATAAATAATATAATTCATATGCAACTAAACAACCAACAAGTATAAACAAAATAAATTTAAACTTCATAATAATTTCTCTCATATCTCATCGTTTTCAAATATATCAATTAAAAAAGGCTTTATCAATGAATTCGACATAATAAAACCTTTTTTTACATTAAAATTTACATATATTTTACTCTTGCTTTTCTATTCTATTAAATATAGGCATAATTTCATTTAATTTAGTGCCAGATTCTAACAATCCAAATGTTAAAGTGTCTTCAAAACTTACATATTTAGTATTTAAAATATTAAGAGCTAAATTACTTGTTGTAGGAATAAATGCTTTAAGTAAAATAGAAGATATTCTTATAACCTCTAATAGATTATATAAAACAGTTCCAAGTCTTTCTTTATTATGTTCATCTTTAGCAAGTACCCAAGGTTCATTATCGTCAATATATTTATTTGCTGATTTTAATAAATCAAATATAAGTGAAAGTGCTTCATCTGTTTTATAAATATTCATTTTTTCATCAACATTATTTTTTAATTCTATAGAATTTTTTATTAATGTTTTATCAATTTCATTTTCTATTTTTGATTCTGGTATTATTCCATCAAAATATTTTTCAACCATTTTACAAGTTCTATTTACTAAATTTCCATAGATATTAGCTAAATCAGAATTTGCTCTATCAATTAATAAATCTACAGAAAAATTACCATCGTTTCCTAGTGATACTTCTCTTAAAACAAAATATCTTACTGCATCAACACCATATTTTTTAATATATTCTCTAGGATCGCTATAATTATTTGAACTTTTTGAAACTTTGTTTCCTTCTATTAAAAGCCATCCATGACCAAACACTTTTTTAGGAAGTGGTAAATCAAGGGCCATTAATATAATAGGCCATATGATAACATGAAATCTTATAATTTCTTTTCCTACTAAATGTAAGTCAGCAGGCCAAAATTTTTTAAATAAAGAATCATCATCAGATAAATAACCTAGTGCTGTAATATAATTAGTTAAAGCATCAAGCCAAACATAAACAACATGTTTTTCATCAAAAGGAACTTTTACTCCCCAATCAAAACTTGTTCTAGAAACACATAAATCATCTAAACCTTTACTTAAAAAATTATTTACCATTTCATTCTTTCTAGATAATGGTTCAATAAAATCTGGGTGTTCTTCATAATATTTTTCTAATCTATCTTTATATTTTGATATTTTTAAAAAATATGCTTCTTCATGCTCTTCATGTACTTCTCTATGACAATCAGGACAATTACCATTTTCATCTAGTTGACTATCAGTCCAAAACGATTCACAAGGTGTACAATATTTTCCAATATATTCTCCTTTATATATATCTCCTTGTTCATACAATTTTAAAAATATTTTTTGAACAGCCTTTTCATGATATTCATCAGTTGTTCTAATAAATTTATCATAACTGATTCCAAGTTTTTCCCATAAATCTATTGAATTTGCAACTATCTTATCTACATATTCTTTAGGTGATACACCATTTTCAATAGCTTTCTTTTGTATTTTCTGTCCATGTTCATCTGCTCCAGTTAAGAAAAATACATCTTTACCATTTAACCTATTATACTTAGCAATTGAATCAGCAATAATAGTAGTATAACAATGCCCTATGTGGAATGTAGCACTAGGATAATATATTGGTGTTGTAATATAAAATTTATCTTTTATTTTAATCACTCCTTTTTAACATTATAATTTATTTAAAATAAAAAATAATATTTTCTTAAAATTTCTAAATGAAATAATAACACATTAAAGTTAATTAATCAAATAAACTATATATGTTTTTGAGAATATAAAACATATATATTAGTTATAAATAAAATAAAAATAATTTTAATAATATTCAATATAAAAAATTTTATAATTATATTAAACTGAATATTTTTTAATAAAAGAAATATTATACTTTGTTGAAATAAATTAATTGTTATCAATATAATAAATATAACTATATTTTTATATTTAAACCATTGTTTTTTTGAAACACGAGAAAAAATTTCTTCATACATATAATTAATATCATATAATAATGATTGAATACATATATAAAACATTATTAATGTATTTAAAATACAATATATTTTTGAAATTACTGAATTACATCTTATAATAGAAATTGCATATAAATTATCAATTATTTGTTTATCTATTAACTTAATTTCAAAAGTTTCTATATAACAATTTATGAAAAATATACCAAAAGAGCCAAAGCAGAACATCCTGAACTGTTTTGCCACGGCCCTTACACGCCTCATGTTATGAGGCACACAACAGCGACACATCTCATCGAATCCGGGGTGCCGTTGGCGATTGTAAAAAACATCCTCGGACACACATCAATAC
>CAVCAD010000065.1:0-2265 GCA_963600145.1 Bacteroidaceae bacterium | reverse complement strand
TAACTTGGATGATTATAAATTCTTTTATGGCAATTAAATTTGATGAATATCCTTTTATTTTACTTAATTTAATTTTATCATGTATTGCAGCACTTCAAGCACCTATTATTATGATGAGTCAAAATAGGGCAGCTAAAAAAGATAGTTTAAGAAGCTTAAATGATTATAAAACCGATTTAAAAAGTGAACTAATTATCGAAGTATTACATGAACAAATAAAAAGTATTTTAAATAACTTTAATTATAAAAGATATATAAAATACAAAATTATTACTTCATTAATTGGATTTATAATATGTTATCTCACAGTTATAATTTTCTTCTAAGTGAGTAATTAAAATCTTAATAACGTCATTTGTATTAATAGTACCAGTTTTACTAGGTGTTATACTTGTATATTTTCCACATGTAGAACATAAAGTTTCACTTAATATAGGTGCATTAGCATCAGAATAATATAATACTGTTTTACCATCATTTGTTATTTTAATTGTTTTACTAACTCCACCTACTGTTAAAGTTAAACTTTTATCATTTGAATTATAAGTGTCTATATTAGTAATTCCATTTCTTTTAATATCATCATTAATAGTTTTTACTATTATTTCTTTAGATATTATATTATTATTATATTCTCTTGATTCTACATCAAAATCTTTTACACTTACAAGTAAATTCATCATTGTAAATAATACAACACATACAAGTACTAAAGAAATTGAAAGTTCAACTAAAGTAAATCCTTTTTTATTCATTAATATTCACCTTCCATTTTATTCTATCATATCAATTATTTTATCTAATGCACATTGTACATCATTACATGGCAGTGAAGTTATAGTATTGTCATAGCCTAAATTTACTGCCCATACTTCAAATGAAGTATCTACTATTAGTGATGCATAATTATAATCTTCATCTTTTAAATATTCTATAACTAAGTATACATAGTTATTTTCTCTATCAATAGTTTTTAAATAATTATTTAAAGATTTAGTCGCAGATGATAAATTTAAACAATAAGTATTAACAATATAAGCATTAGTAAAACCTAAACTAGTACCATCTGAATAAACTTTTTTAATGTTTGCATTGTTTGAAAGAAGACCAGTTATTGTTTCAATTCCATTAGAAGAACAAGCACTAGCACCATTAAAAGCTGTTTTAGCATCAGAGATTTCTTTATCAACTATATCTTTTATCGCAGATAATTTATATACATCATTTATACTATCATATTTTTTATATTGTTTAATTCTAGTTAATAGTTTACTTGATGTAGTATAAAGACCTAACATAGATACTACTACTATAGTCATTACCATTATAGCTTCAACTAATACAAAACCTTTTTTATTCATCTTTTATCACCTTTATTCTTCTATTAAATATATTCTTGATATTCTAGCACTTCCATCACCTAAAATTACATTTGCTCCATTTTTGTAAACAACTGTAGGTATAGAGGTTGTATCATTATTTCCTCTACCATCTACCATTATAGTATTAATAAAATAATTATTACTGTAATGTATAGAGCAATCTATATTATTTTTGGCAACATCATCAGTGCATATTGCTTTTGAACTTGTATCTGAGGTCACAGCAACTGAGCCTAAATAGCCACTTATATATGAGGAACCTCCTGCGGCTCCGCATGTAGTGCTTGTAGAACCAGTTCCTCCCCAGTAGCCTCCACCTCCGCCTCCGCCATTATTTGTGCCATTTCCTCCTGTTAGAAAAGCACTGCCCGAAGTTTGTGTTCCAACTAAAGAAGCACAACCAGAAGTATTTGATGTCATTAAGATAGAACCTGCTGTTGCAGTTAAACCTCCAGCGTGTCCACCAAGCCCATAGCTTGTACTATTTGCATATGAAGCACCTCCGCCTCCGCCTGCTACCATAAGGCGCGAATTTGCATTATCTTTAACTAAGCGGACATCTGTTGAACCACCACCGCCAAATGATAATCCAGCACCATTTCCACCACCATTATATCCTCCTACTAAAGAAGTAGAAGTTTTACCTACACAAAAATATAACACATCATTAGAAGAAAGACTTATAGTCCCAGAAGTATATGCTCCTCTACCGCCTGATACTAACCCTGAGTTTGCACTTCCTCCATCTGCTCCCCAAAGTTCAATTCTATATCTGCCAGTCGCAGGAACAGTATACAAAGTACAAGCACCGGCATCAAAGTAAGTATAATTATAAACTAAATCATCCTTTGCTCTATCTACTATTTCCCTATTTAAAGAAATA
>CAVCAD010000064.1:0-7937 GCA_963600145.1 Bacteroidaceae bacterium | reverse complement strand
TAATAAATAGAAGAAAATAAATGAAATAATAATTGTAATTTAATCTATACTAAGTGATTCAATTAATATTTCAATTTAGCAATATGAAAAATCAATGTTCCACGTGGAACATTGATATATAAATATTTGTGATGTATGTAACTATCTAATTAATTTTATTATTGTAATATGTTTTTAAATGAAAAATACCATTTGATATTTACAAAAATTAATGTATTTTATTAAAATCATACTAGCATATTGCCATAATAAAAATATAATAACAATGTTCCACGTGGAACATTGAAAAAATATTAGTTTTATAATAAAATAATTTTAGCACAACGTATAATGCTGAAATTGGTCAGGATTGGAAAATAGCAGCCATAAAGTAAATTATATGTGTGTGCTTTTTTTAAGGAGTGAAAACATGTTATTTATAGAAAAGGTAGAAAGAGCATTAATAAAATTAGTTAATAAAGCGTATGAAGAGAATGAAATTCCGATAGCAGCTGTTATAACAAAAGGAGAAGAAATTGTATCTAAAGCATATAACACAAGAAATAAAACCAATAATCCTTTGAATCATGCTGAAATAATTTGTATAATTGAAGCAGCGAAAAAACAAAAATATTGGAGACTTAATGGATATAATTTATATGTAACATTAGAGCCTTGTGATATGTGCAAGAAAATAATTGAGGAAGTTGGAATTGATAATGTATATTATTTTCTAAAAAGAAGAAAAAAATATACAACTCCAGAGACTTTATATTCATATAAAAAAATGTATAATGATGTATTTGAAACAAAAATAACTATGTTTTTTCAAAAATTAAGGAAGGAATCAAAATGAATTATATAGCACTTTATAGAAAATATAGACCTAGCAAATTAAGCGAAGTAGTTGGGCAAGACTCTATAGTTGAACTATTAAAAAATATGATTAATATGAATAAGATTTCTCATGCTTATATTTTAAGTGGTCCTAGAGGAACAGGTAAAACAAGCATTGCAAAAATATTTGCTAAAAGTATTAATTGCGAAAATCCACAAGACGGAGATCAATGTGAAGAATGTAACATGTGTATTAAAATGAAAAATAATAGCATGGATATAATAGAAATTGATGCAGCTAGCAATAATGGAGTAGATGAAATTAGAGAAATTAGGGAAAATAGTAAACTTGTACCAAACGTGCTTAAATATAAAGTATATATTATTGATGAAGTGCATATGTTATCTACAAGTGCATTTAATGCATTATTAAAAACTTTAGAAGAACCTCCTAAACATGTAATCTTTATATTAGCAACAACTGAAATAAGCAAAATACCTTCTACAGTATTATCAAGATGTATGAGATTAGATTTTAAAAAAATTGATAATAAATCCCTTCAAAATAGATTAAATTTTATTTTAAAAAATGAAAATAAAACGATACCAGAAAATGTACTAAATGAAATTATTAGATTAAGCAATGGAGGATTAAGAGATGCTATTAATTATCTTGATCAAGCCATATCTGTTGATAATATTACAATCGAAAAATTATATGATTTAACTGGAGAAGTAAGTGATAGCGATATAGAACATTTGTTTGCTACATTGACTGCAAATAATATTTCAAAGACTTTAGATAAAATTAATTACTTTTTTGAAAATGGTAAAAATTTTGAATTAATTGCTGAAAAAATGTTAATTTTAGTAAGAAATATTTTAATAGAGCAGTCTATACCAAATTATTTTCAAAAAAATAATAATGAAAATTTTGAACAATTATTAAATATTGATTCAGAAATTTTATATGATGTTAGTAAAAATTTGATAAATTTATCATCAGAATTAAAGAAAAATAATAATCAAAAATTAATTTTTGAAATATATATGATAATTATAAGTGAAAAAATTCAAAAAGAAAAAGTTATAAATAAAATTAGTGAAAAAGAATATTCTAATATAAATGAAAAAACTTTAGATAATGCACCTAATTCAGATGATTTAAATAGTTTAGAAGATAGTGTTGATTATATTAATAAAAGCATTAGAGTTAATAACACATTTGCTAGTGCATCTAAAGAAATATTAAATGAATATCAAAAAAAATATTTACAGATTAATGATTATTTATACGATAAAAAATATAATAATATAACTAAAATATTAATGTTTGGTCAAATTGTTTTAGCATCTGAAAAAAATATAGTTATAAAATTTAAAAATGAAACATATATAAATATGCTATATTTAAATTTAAAAGATATTAATTATTTAATCAATAAGATTTTAGACAAAAAAGTACAAATAGCAGCTGTTAGTGAAGAAGAATGGAATTTTCTAAAAAAAGAGTATGTTGATAACAAAAAAATGAATAACAAATATACTGAAAAAGAAGAAATTGAATTGAAAAAAATTGATAATAAAGATAAAATAGAAGAAGTTGCTGAAAATATATTCGGTGAAGAAAAAATAGAAATTAAATAGGAGGAAAAAAATGAATATACAAAATTTAATGGCACAAGCAAAAAAAATACAAAAAGAATTGGAAGAAACAACAAAGGAAATTGAGAGTACTACATTTAGTGGAGAAAATGATTACATTAAAGTAGAAATTATGGGAGATTATAATATTAAAAAAATTGATATATTAAAAGATGAAGTACTTCAAGATAAAGAAATGCTAGAAGATATGTTAATTTTAGCTACCAATTCAGCCTTAATTAAAATAAAAAATGAAAAAGATTCTAAGCTTGGAAAATATACTGGAGGCATGGGAGGTTTATTTTAATATGTATCCTGATGTTTTTTCAGATTTAGTTGAAGATTTTAAATTACTCCCTGGAGTAGGCGAAAAAACAGCTGAAAGATTTGCTTATTCATTAATAGATAAAAACGAAGAAGATATTTTAAAAATAAGTGAAGATATTGTTAATTTTAAAAAAAAAATCAAACATTGTGAAATATGTGGACATCTAACAGATAGAAATATATGTAATATTTGTTCTGATAAAACTAGAGATAATAGTATTATATGTATAGTTGAAAATTCAAAAAGTGTATTTATGTTTGAGAAGACAAATAATTATTCTGGATTATATCATGTAATTAATGGTTTGATTTCTCCTATTGAAGATATAGGACCAGAAAATATTAATTTAGACTCTCTTATTAATAAAAGAATTAATGATAATTTAAAAGAAATAATTATTGCATTAAATCCATCTATAGAAGGAGAAACTACATCATTATATATACAAAAAAAATTAGAAGGTAAGAATATTAAAATTTCAAGACTTTCTTATGGAATTCCTATTGGCTCAGATATTGAATATTTAGATCCAATTATGTTAACAAAAACACTTGAGGATAGAAAAATAATTTCATAAATATTTATAGATATAAATATAATTATATGATGAAAATATTTATGAATTTAATAAAAAAAATTATATGTTCTTTTTTAACAATTTATTCATTTGACATTATACTTTGCAAAATTAACATTATAGTTCCTATAAATATTTATACTATATTTATAACATCATTTATGGGACTGCCAGGTATAATATGTTTGATATTGTTATTAAGATTTTTATAATAATATTTATGTATTTTGTTAATAACTATATTCTAGGTAAGCAATTACAATTCATAATATTTAATTATAAGATTGATAATTTAGACTAATTTTTTAAGAAAACCATTTATAAATTAAAATTTTTATTAAAAATATCTAAGAAAAAGTGACATTTACTTGATAAACATATATAATCAAGTAAAAAATATATTATTTATTTAATCTGATGAAAGGAATTATCGAGCATTATGGGTAAATTAAAAAATTATTTTAAAGATATAAAAAAAGGTGATAATATTAACCAATCATTTTTGATTTGTAATACAAATTTAAATATGATTTATGATGATTTAAAACAAATTATTAATGATTATATTTTTGATAATAGAAATTTATATGAAACAAATTTAATGATTATAGAACCTGAAAAAAATGTGATTTCAAAAGATAAAATATTAGACTTACAAAAAAAATTTTTTCAAACATCACAAATTTATAACAAAAAAGTATATATTATAAATCAATGTGAAAAAATGAATGCTTCAGCTTATAATTCATTATTAAAGTTTTTAGAAGAACCTCAAAAAGGAATATATGCTTTTTTGATTAGTGAAAATGTGAATAAAGTTCCACCCACTGTTATATCAAGATGTTTTATATTACAGGTGAGTAGTGAAATAAATATGCTTCAAGAAGATAATATTAATTTAAATGATATAATTAACTTGGTAGCTGAAATTGAAACTAAAAAACTTAAAGTAATAGCTTACGAAAGTGATAAAATAAAAAAATATGATAGAAATCAATTTTTAATTTTAATAAAGTATATGAAACTATATTATACAGATGCCATTAATCAAATGTTTGGGCAAAAACTTGAAATGTACTCACAGTATACTAATGAAATAAATAAATTATTAGAAGTTAATAATTTAACAACTTTATCAAAAAAAATAATGTTATTAAACAATTTAGAACAAAAAATAATATATAATTTAAATGTAAATCTTGCTTTTGATAAAATGATAATAGAAATGGAGAAAATAAATGAAAGTAGTAATAGTTAAATGTAAGGACAGTAGATTTAAATGTAACTCTAAAATTGAAGATATTAATATAAATGATTATGTTATCGTTGAATATGAAAAATTTACTAGAATTGGTACAATTTTAAATATATATGAAGTTGAAAATACAACAAAATGTCAATGTGAAATTGTTAGAAAAGCAACTGAAAATGAAATAAATAAAAATAAAAAGAAAATCAGTTATGAGAATAAAATTATAAAAACGGCTAAAAAATTAGTTAAAGATTTAAAATTAAATATGACAATAATAGATGCTTTCTATACTGCCGATAATGACCGATTAATTATTACATATGCAGCTGATACAAGAATAGATTTTAGAAATCTTGCAAAAAAATTAGCATCACTATATAAAACAAGAATAGAACTTAGACAAATAGGAATACGTGATAAAGCAAAATGTGTATCAGGTATTGGACAATGTGGAAGAAAAATTTGTTGTTCATCATTTCTAAGTGACTTAGATTCAGTAACTATATCAATGGCTAAAAATCAAAAACTAGCATTAAATCCAAGTAAAATTAATGGATTATGTGGTAGACTTCTTTGTTGTTTAAATTATGAAAATAAGATGTATGAAAAAAATAAAACAGGTTTACCAAATGTAGGCGATATTATAAAAGATAAAAATGGAAATAATATTGGAACTGTAAATTTTGTTGATATTTTAAATAGAAAATATACATATGTTGATGAAAATAACAACAAAACACAGGTTGTATTAAATTGTGAGGAAACATGTAATGGCTGTAAAAAGAAAAACGGTAATAAATGAAATCGCAGGATATGAAAATATAAAAATATTTCAAAATGATGAATGTTTAAAATATAGTTTAGATTCAATATTATTAGCAGAATTTGTTAATGTTAAATTAACAACAAAGAATATATTAGAAATAGGTTGTGGTAATTGTCCTATATTATTGATATTATCAATGAGAACTAATGCGAAATTGTTTGGAATAGAAATACAAAAAGAAGTATTTAAACTTGCTAAAAAAAGCGTAAATATAAATAAAAAACAAAATCAAATCGAACTAATAAATGGGGATGTTAAAGATTATTATAAAAAAAGTGAAAGTGATGTTTATGATATTATTGTAAGTAATCCTCCATATAACAAAATTAATGAATATTCATTATTAAATCAATCTGATAAAAAGACTAATGCTAGACATGAAAAATTATTAAAATTTGAAGAACTAGTAAAAATTTCAAAAAAATTATTAAAAAATAATGCATCTTTAGTATTTATACATAAATCTGAAAGATTAACTGAAATAATAAAAGTTTTAAATGATAACAATTTTTCAATAAAAAGATTACAATTTATATTTCCTAAAAAAAATACAAATTCAAATTTAGTTTTAATTGATGCAACAAAAAATGGGAAAGATACCGTAAAAATTATGCCTCCAATAATATTAGAAAATTAAAAATATAAAAGAAAAAAATAATATTTAGTATTTCCCGGGAAATAAAGTCTTTTGGGAAATATTTTTAAAAATATAAAATTATAGTATAATGTTATACGAAAGGAGAATTATGAAGTTAATTGTTGGTTTAGGTAATCCTGGAAAAGAATATGAAAATACAAGGCATAATGTAGGATTTAAAGTTATAGATAATTATAAAAATAAAATATCTTCTATAGATTATAAAAATAAATTTAATGGACAATATTTTGAGTTTAAAAATGATTCTGAAAAAATAATGCTATTAAAGCCACTTTCATATATGAATTTATCTGGTGAAGTAGTAAAAAAATATGTAGATTATTTTAATATAAAAACAGAAGATATTTTAGTCATATATGATGATATGGATTTTAATTTAGGAACATTTAAAATTAAAAAATGTGGTTCTTCCGCAGGACATAATGGTATGAAAAATATTATTGATTTATTGAAAACAGAAAATATCAAAAGAATCAGAATTGGAATATCTAAATCAAATTATGATAAAAAAGATTATGTATTAGGAAAATTTAACTCATCTGAAATAAAAGAATTAGATAATGTTATTTCTAAAACAGGAGATATTTTAGATGAATATCCTAAACTTGATTTTGAAAAATTAATGAGTAAATATAATTAATATGTTAAACAATAAATTATTTGATTTTAAAATAAAACCTAATTTAAAGATTAATGTAAGCAAAAACGAAATATATAATCAATTACTATTATATATGTTTTATCAATCTAAAAAAAATATTTTGATAGTTGTTCAAAATTATAGTGAAGTTTCATATCTATACCGAGAATTAAAAAACTATATTAAAGATATTTATGCATTTCCAGATGATGATTATATTACAAAAAAAGCAATAGCATCTTCTCCTGAATTACTTTTAATGAGAATGGAATTATTTAATAATATATCTTCTTTAGATAAAAAAGTAGTTATAATTCAATTAAATAGTTTTTTAAGAAAATATTCCTCTCCAAATATATTTAAAAGTAAACAAATAATTATTCAAAAAGATGATATATTTTCAAGAGATGAACTTATTAAAAAATTATATGATATTGGCTATAAAATGGAAAGTATTGTAACAACAACTGGAGAATTTTCTGTAAGAGGATTTGTAATAGATGTATTTCCAATTCAAAGTGAAAAACCAATAAGAATTGAATTTTTTGATGACAAAATAGAAGAAATTAAATATTTTAATGAACAAACTCAATTATCAACATCAAATTTAATTAACTTTGTAATTAATCCAATAAAAGATGAATTTGGAAATGATAATTATAAAATAACTGATTATTTTCAAGATTATATTATAATATATGAAAATTATTTACAACTTATTAATCAAGAAAACTTGATAATGAAGCAAATAACAGCATTTAATGAAGATGTTAATGGTATTTTTAGATTAAAAAATTTTAATAATGATAATAATATTTTTATAGATATAGTTAATAATTTTGGTGAATATGATTATAAATTTATTTCAGAAGATACATTTAAAAACTATGATAAAGAAAAAACAAAATATGAATTTTTAAATAAAGATAATGCTTTTTTATGTACTACAGATAAAAATTTTATAAAAAAATTTGATAATAATATAAATATAATTAATGAAAATATTAACAATGGTTTTATATATAATAACAATATTTTTTATTCAAAAAATGATTTTGAACCTAACAAAATCAAAACTGAAAAAATTAATTCTTTTAAGTTTGGGAAAAAAATAACCAATTTAAACAAATTAAAAGAGGGGGACTATGTTGTATATTATAGCTGTGGAATAGGTATATATAGAGGAATTACTACAA
>CAVCAD010000063.1:0-14064 GCA_963600145.1 Bacteroidaceae bacterium | reverse complement strand
AGTATTAGAATTAAATAAATATATAAAAAATAAATTAAATAAATATAATAATATTAAAATAAATTCTAATAATAGTTGTATACCGCATATATTAAATATTAGTATTTTAGGTAAAAAATCTAATGAAATACAAAAATATTTTTCTGATAATGATATATATATATCAACTAAAACTGCTTGCTCAAGTGATAATGAATTATCACTAGCTGTTTTTAATCTAACAAAAGATGAAGAAAGAAGCAAATCTTCAATTAGAATTAGTTTATCATATTTAACTACTAAAGAAGAAATAGATATATTTATAGAAAAATTAGATTTATATTTAAGGAGAAGTAAATGAAAATAATTAAAATTGATTCTATCGCATGTGTTTCATGTATTATTATGAATAATATATTTGATATAGTAAAAAACAAATATAATTTTGATTTAATTGAGTATGATTTTGATGAAGATAATGAAAAAATAAAAGATTATAATATAAAAACTTTACCAACATATATATTCATAAAAGATAATATTGAAATAAAAAGATTAATTGGAGAAAATAAAATAGAAGAATTTGATAAAATTTTAAAAGGATGTGAAAAGTAGTGAAGAAGTTTTTAATAAATATTTTAGTTGCTATAATGTTTTTACCTATATTAGTAAATGCTGAAGATAAAGAAATAACTTTACATTTATTTCATGGAGCAACTTGTCCACATTGTAAAGAAGAAATTGAATATTTAAATACATTTTTAGAAGATAATAAAAATATTAAACTAGAAATGTATGAAGTTTGGAATGATTCTGATAATAAAACATTATTTAAAGAAGTACAAGATTTACTTGATGTTTCTGCTAATGGAGTTCCTTATTTAGTAATAGGTAGTAAAGTAATAATGGGATTTTCTTCAGATACAACACCAGCATCTATTGAAAAAGTAATTAAATATTATAATGAAAATGATTATATTGATTATGTAGCTAATTATATTAATACAGGGATTAAAGAAGAAATAAAAGAAGAAGTAGAAGAAGTAGATAAAAATATAGTAAGTGTTCCAGTATTAGGTGAAGTTGATGCTAAAAAAGTTTCTCTTCCATTAGTTTCAATTATTATAGGATTTGTTGATGGATTTAATCCTTGTGCTCTTTGGATTTTAATATTCTTAATAACTATGTTATTTAATATGAAAAATAGAAAAAAAATGTGGATACTAGGTTCTTTATTTTTAATAACATCATCACTAGTATATATTTTATTTATGGTTTCATGGTTAAAACTTGCTATGTTTTTAAATCAAATAACTATTATAAAAATATTTATTTCATTATTCGCAGTTATATTTGGTATAGTAAATATTGCTAAATTTTTTAAAACTAGTGAAACTGGATGTGATGTTGTTAACTCTAATAAAAGAAAAAATATAATGAATAAAATTAAAGATATAGTAAATGAAAAAAGATTTATAATATCTATAATAGGTATTATAATGCTTGCTATTTCTGTTAATATTATTGAACTTATGTGTTCTTTAGGACTTCCACTTTTATTTACTTCAATTCTTTCTATGAATGATTTAACTAAACTTGAATATTTCATTTATATAATGATTTATATGATATTTTTTATGATAGATGATTTTGTAATATTCTTTGTTGCTATGAAAAGTTCTAAAATAACGGCTATATCAAATAAATATACAAAGTATTCTCATTTAATAGGAGGTATAATTATGCTTATTATAGGAGTATTACTTGTTCTTAAACCAGAGTGGTTAATGTTTAATTTTTAAATATTGACTTGAATTTGTATTATTAATATTGTAAAATTAATTTATAGTAAAGGAGTTGAACTATGATAAAAAGAAATAAAAAAATAGAAAAGGCAACGCTTATGAATTTAATTCAATATGGATTAACAATTGTAATAGGTGTACTACTAATGGTATATCCACAAATTGGTATATTAGAACCTGTTTATTACATTTCAATAGTTTTTTATACTTTATCATTTATCACTTGCTTATTTTATTTTTTAGGTAGAAGAAAAAATGATTATGAAAGTATATTAATGGCATTAATAAATGTAGTAATAGCATCTTACTTATTTATGGTACAAGACAAAAGTAGTACAGAAGTACTTGGGATCGCAGTTTCTGCATATACTATATTAATTATTTTTAATAAAATGTATAGAGCTTATATCCTAAAGAAAAACGAAGATATTTTATGGGGAGTAAAATATATTACATCATTATTATTAGCGTTTTTAGGACTACTTACAATGTTTAATTTATTTAATGAAATTTCCGTTGTTATATTAATGTTTGGATATTATTTTATATTATTTGGAATCATAAATCTTATGGAACCTCTTGTAGAATTATTATTTGAATTTAATGGAATTAAAAACTTCTTAAAATATATTGAAGGAGCAGAAATTCAAAAAAATAAGACAAATAAAAAAGTAATAAAGAAATTAGAAAAAGATATTTCTACAAAAGTTAAAGAAAAAACTACTGGTAAAAATAAAAATAATAGTAAAAAAACTTTAGTTAAAAATAAAAAATAAATTTTAATTATAATTCATATTTGAATTATAATTTTTTTTTGTAAATATGTGTATAATATTATGGAATATATTCTTTTTTACATTTATAATTAATTAAGGTGAAGTTGTATGGATGATAAAATAAAACGTTTTTTAGTAAAAATTAATTTTGATGAAGAATATTACAAATATTTAGATAGTGCTAAGTTAATATGTTGTAATGTTGATATTAAAAATAAATTATGGAAATTAAAAATTGATCTTGATGAAACTTTACCTATAGATATATATAATTATTTATATGAAAAAAGTAAAACAATAGAAGAAGTTAAAAAAGTACTTTTTGAATTTAATATAAAAAATATAAAATATTTAGATGAATATTTTAAATATTATTTAAATAAATTATGTATTAAATATCCTTTACTTTTAGGTATTAAAGATAATGAAATTACTATAGATAATAATAATATTATAGTTAGTGTTTTAAATATAAGTGAAGAACAAAATATAATTAAATACAAAGATAGAATTATTAATTTTTTATCTGATATGGGATTTAAAGATATTAATATTATGACTAGTATTGATAATGAAGCAAGAGAAAAATTAATAAATGATATTCAAAAAAAAGATGAAAATATAAAAGAAAAAGTAAAAAGTAAAATTATTATTGGTAATGATATTAAGTCAAATAAAATAACTAATTTAAATAGTATTATTTCTGAAGAAGATGATGCTATAATAGAGGCATATATTTTTAATATTGATATAAGAGCAGTTAAGAAAGGTTATACTATTTTTTCACTTAAAATTAGCGATAAAACAGATAGTATTATAGCTAAAATATTTTTAAAAAATGCTGATGATGTAAAAAGATTAACGAGTGAACTTAAGAATGATTCTTGGTATAGATTTAGAGGGTATATTAAACATGATTTATATGCTAAAGATTTAGTTTTAAATATAAGAGATATAATAAGTATTGAATCAAAAGAAGAAATAAGAAAAGATGAAAGTGCTGTTAAGCGTGTAGAACTTCATATGCATACAAAAATGAGTCAAATGGATGGTATTATTTCTTATGATGCAAGTTTATTTAATAAATTAAGTAAAATGGGATTTGATACAATAGGAATTACTGATAAAAATACAGTATCACAATTTCCAAAGTTATTTAAGAATAAAGGAGATATTAAAGTACTTTATGGAGCAGAATTATTTGTAATAAATGATGATACTGGGATTATTAAAAGAGCAACAGATGATTTAATAAAAGATAGTGAAATAGTAGTATTTGATACAGAAACTACAGGATTACATGCTAAAGGGACAGATATGCTAATAGAAATAGGAGCAGTTAAAATTAAAAATGATGAAATAATAGATAGATTTGATGAACTTATTAATCCTGGATTTCATATACCAGATAATATAAGTAGTTTTACTAATATTACTGATGATATGGTAAAAGATGCAAGATCTGAAGAAGAAGTATTAAAAGATTTTATTAAATTTACTGGTTCATGCCCAGTAGTTGCTCAAAATGCTAGATTTGATTTATCATTTATAGATAATTGTTTTAATAAATATAATATGGGAACATTTGATAATACAGTTATTGATACTATGGAAATATCTAGAGCATTAAATCCAGATGAAAAAAAACATAATTTAACTGCTCTTGCTAAAAGATATGGTATACAGTGGGATGAAGATAGTCATCATAGAGCTGATTATGATGCAGAAGGTACTGCTAAAATATTTATTAAAATGATTGGTGGATTATCATCAAGATATAAAACATTTAATGACTTAAATAAACTTATTAATAAAGATATTATTCATAAAGTTGGAAGACCTTTTCATATAACTTGTTTTGCTAAAAATATGATTGGACTTAAGAATTTATATAAAATAATAAGTTTAGCTAATACAAAATATTATTATAAAACACCTAGAATACTTAAAAGTGTGTTGTTTGAACTTAGAGATGGTTTAATATTAGGTAGTGGTTGTTATAATGGAGAAATTTTTGAAGCAGCTAAAACAAAAACAGAAGAAGAACTTACTAATTTAATGTTAGAATATGATTTTATTGAAATAAATCCTCCAAGTATTTTAGAACATTTAGTTGATTTAGGGGAGTTTGATAGTACTTTTGAACTTGAAAAACATATAAGTAGTATTATTAATACTGCTAAAAAAATAGATAAAATAGTTTGTGCTACTGGTGATGTACATACTTTTGATCCTGAAGATAATATTTATAGAAAGATAATAGTAAGACAGAAAAATCCTGGTGGGGGACTTCATCCTTTAAATAGAAGTTCTATTAAACAAATACCAAATGCATATTTAAGAACAACAGAAGAAATGCTTAAAGATTTTGAATTTCTTGATGAAAAAACTAGATATGAAATAGTAGTTACTAATACTAGAAAAATTGCTGATTCTATAGAAGATTTACAAATTTTAACAAATGAATTATGTGCTCCTAGAATGGAAAATAGTGCACAAATAACTAAAGAAATGGTTTATAGTAATGCTAGAAGAATTTATGGTGAAAAACTTCCACCAATTATAGAAGAAAGACTTGAAAAAGAATTAGGTGGTATTATTGGGGGAAATTATGATGTTATATATTTAATAGCTCAAAAATTGGTTAAACATAGTACAGATGCTGGTTATATAGTAGGTTCACGTGGTAGTGTTGGTTCAAGCTTAGTAGCAACATTTATGGATATAACAGAAGTTAATCCTTTACCACCACATTATGTATGTCCAAAATGTAAGAAAAGTTTATTTGAAATAGATGGAGTACCTCTTTCTGATACATATGGAAGTGGATTTGATATGCCAGATAGAATTTGTGAATGTAAAGAAAAAATGAATAAGAATGGTCAAAATATTCCTTTTGAAACATTCCTTGGTTTTAATGCTGATAAAACACCAGATATAGACTTAAACTTTTCTGGGGAATATCAAGCAAAAGCACATGAATATACAAAAGTTTTATTTGGTGCGGATAAAGTATTTAGAGCAGGTACTGTTACAACTGTCGCAGATAAAACTGCTTATGGATATGTTAAAGGTTATTGCGAAGATAACAATCTTACATTAAAAAGTGCTGAAATAGAACGATTAGCTTTAGGAATAACTGGAATTACACGTACTACTGGTCAGCATCCAGGAGGTATTGTAGTAGTACCAGATTATAAAGATATTTTAGATTTTACTCCATATCAATATCCAGCATTTGATGTTAACTCTCCTTGGCTTACAACGCATTTTGAATATCATGATATAGAAGCTAATTTATTAAAACTTGATATACTAGGGCATGATGACCCAACAACTTTAAAATATTTATCTGATGAAGTAAAAATTAATATTAATGATATACCTCTTGATGATGTTAATGTATTAAGCTTGTTTTCATCTCCTAAAGCGCTTGGAGTTAAAGAAGAAGATATTTTATGTAAAACAGGAACATTAGGTATTCCTGAATTTGGAACTAACTTTGTTATTGGAATGCTTGAAGAAACATCGCCAAAAACATTTGCTGAACTTATTAAAATATCTGGATTATCTCATGGAACTGATGTATGGAATGGAAATGCTCGTGATTTAATTTTAAATAAAACTTGTAAGTTTAGTGAAGTTGTTGGTTGTCGTGATGATATTATGGTTTATTTAATTAAGTGTGGAATAGATAAATCATTATCATTTAAAATAAGTGAATTTATTCGTAAAGGTAAAAGTAATAAAGAACCCGAAAAATGGGAAGAATATAAGAAAATATTATTAGATGCTAGTGTACCTGAGTGGTATATTAAATCAGTAGAAAAAATTAAATATATGTTCCCAAAAGCACATGCTGCGGCTTATGTTACAATGGCGTTTAGAGTTGCTTGGTTTAAACTTTATCACCCAATAAATTATTATAGAGTTTATTTATCAATTAGAAGAAGTGACTTTGATTTAGTTGCTATGATGAGAGGAAGAGAAGCAATAATTAAAGCTATGGATGAAATAGCTGATAAAGGGAATTTAGCAACTGTGAAAGAGCAAAATGTATATGAATCATTAAGAAGTGCATTAGAAATGGTTTGCCGTGGTTTTAGATTTGAAAACATTAGTTTAAAAGATTCAGAAGCATTAATGTTTAAAATAACTGAAGATAAAAAAGGATTAATACCTCCGTTTATTGCTATTGATGGTCTTGGTGATGTTGCTGCGAATAAATTACAAGAAGAAAGAAATAATAGACCGTTTGTTAGTGTAGAAGACTTAAAAAATAGAGGTAAAATTTCTGATGCTATAATTGATAAAATGAGAGGAATGGGTGTCCTTGAAGGTCTTCCAGAAAAATCACAACTTAGTTTGTTTGATATAATTTAAGTATCAAAATAAGGAAGTATATAAAAAATGTAAAATTGATTGACTTTGTTATTTTTATTATGTTATAATCACTTTGTACCTCAAAAGAGATACATTGTGACTGGAGGAATACCCAAGTCCGGTTGAAGGGATCAGTCTTGAAAACTGAGAGGTCGTGAGAACGGCGCAGGGGTTCAAATCCCTTTTCCTCCGCCATTTAAAATAACATCGCGGGATGGAGCAATCTGGTAGCTCGCTGGGCTCATAACCCAGAGGTTGTTGGTTCAAATCCGGCTCCCGCAACCAATATGGTTCCGTAGTGTAGCGGTTTATCACGCTCGCCTGTCACGCGAGAAATCGCGGGTTCAAATCCCGTCGGAACCGCCATTTGGCTTCATAGCTCAGTCGGTAGAGCAGAGGACTGAAAATCCTTGTGTCGCTGGTTCGATTCCCGCTGAAGCCACCATATATTGTTGTTTTAGCCCTAAATACGGGCTTTTTATTTGCAAATTATTGCACCAAACACACTACAAAACACACTTTTTTATAAATTATCTAATACCTGGGTTATATTTTCAAGTTCACTTTTATACATATGAGTATAAGTATAAGTATTTAATGTTATTGATATATTACTATGACCAAGATATTTGGATACTAAGGCTATACTTGCACCTTTGTTAATCAAAAGAGATACACAACTATGTCTAAAATCGTGAATCCTTATTTGCTTAACATTCGCAAGTTTACATGCTTTATTTTTGTTAACTTGAATTGTTGTTTCTCTAAATGGTGAGCTATTTCCAAACACAAACCAGTCATTACTAAAATCTGTGTACTTTTGGCATCATTATACAACGTTTTTAATGATTCTAAGACACCATTTGGAATAGGTAGTACTCTACAACTGCTTTTGGTTTTGGGACTTGATATAGTGTATGATTCTCCTTTGATTTTACTTGTTAAGGTTTTACATACTCTTAATGTTTTTTTATCGAAATTAATATCTTTCCAGTTTAAGGCTAAGCATTCGCCTTGCCTTAAACCTAAAAAATACAACACTTGATAAAAGACCTTATAATCAAATTTTTCAACTTTATCAATGAATTTAAGATATTCTTCGTATGTAAAATATAATATTTCTTTTTTAAGAAATTGATAATGTTTTATATTGAAATCATTTATCTTTATATTCCCTAATGGTTTTATGTATTTATTGTATTGAACTACTATTTTATTAAGAGTTTGTCTTTTAATCTTATCAGATTTCCAAAGATAATATTCTTCCCAAATTTGATTTATAGTTAATGCTGAGGTAGATATATTCTTTTGCATTACTTGTAATTTGTAAATCGTTTTTTCATTTGTTGCATCTTTTAAAGTCTTATATTTTTGAGATGCATAATCATGAGTAACACCTAATATATCTTTATATTTAATTTTAAAAAAGTATTGCCTTCCATCTTTTGCAGTAATTTTACTTTTATAAACTGCCATATTTCATCATCCCTTTCTGTTAAAAAAAATACTTGACATAAAAAAATCAGAGATTGTGGAAAACTTTCTCTGATTTTTGCTTCAAAAAAATTATAAATTTTAAAAAAATAAGTATTATATTGATGTTTTTTCATATAATAATATAGAGATTATATAATTTTTATATAGTTTTTATATAAAACACTTGACATTTTATATAAAAACTGATATATTTTTATCAGAAAAGGAGATGATATTATGGCTAATTTAACTACCGCTGTAAGCGTACAAATTGATAAAGAAGATAAAGATAGAGTTACTGAAATTTTACAAAGATTAGGTGTCAGCATGAGTGGATTAATAAATATGACTATAAAACAAGTAATTATGAGAGGTGGTATTCCTTTTGATGTAGCATTACCGAAGGAAGAAAATGAATTATATCAATACTTTACTGAAGAAGAATTAGAAAGCACAGCAAAAGAACTTGTTTACATAAAAAAACATCCTAAAGAATATAAAAGTTATAATAATATTTCAGAATTAAAAGAGGCTTTATTAAATGATGAATAGTTATAAAATTAAATACTCAAAAGAATTTAAAAAAGCCATGAAAAAAATAACAAAACAAGGGAAAAATATTGATAAATTATTAAATGTCGTAGATATGCTTTCAAATAAACAACAATTAGATTCAAAATATAAAGACCATGCATTATATAATGATAAAAGATTTAAAGATTGTAGAGATTGTCATATTGAGCCAGACTGGGTACTTATTTATAAGTATTTAGAAGATGAAATAGTACTATTATTAGTAAACACTGGAAGTCATAGTGAAGTATTAAACAAATAATACACTATTAAGGAGAAAAAACAAATGAATTCATTTGTTTTTAACTTCAAATAAAACAAAAAAATCGTGTCCTATAACTAATATTATCGGACACGACTACTTCAATTTAAAAAAATGATGATGTTATTCATCATCACTAGGCCATAATTCAGAAGGCATATTTTTAATTTTATTCAAATAACTATTTAAACTTGTATATAAGTAGCTAAATTTATCCTTAATTTTTTTAGGATTTGCATTTTTACATACATAACTCAAGCTTTTGAAAAAATCCAATCCTTCTTTTTGATACAAAAATAAGAAAGATTTAAGCATAGTATTTTAATCTTCAAGTTGACTCTTTACTAAATTATCACTTTCTGATAAGTATTTTTTGTTAAATAGCACTTCAGTAAACATACCTATAGCCATTTCTTCAGTGGTAGTATTTTGTATAACAACTTGATTTAATAATATCTCATTTTGCTTTTTTATTTCTTCAAGTTCTTTTGTTAAACTCTCAATTTTAATTTTATATTCTTCTACTATTGAATCATCAGTTAAATTTAAAAGTTCTGGGCGGATTTTAGCATAATTAATATATATTTTTCTATTTGCTTTTCCTTCATTTTCTATTTAAATTAAATTTTTCCTTTTTAACTCCACTAGATATTGAACTATTGTTCTTTCGCTTATTTTAAACCATTTTAAACTATACATTTTAGCTAAAGACTTATTAGAATAGCCTATATATGCTTTTATTCCTTTATTATTATGCATAAATCTATTGGAATTAAAAACCAAAAATGAGAAAAAACAAGCTAAAGCAGGTATTAAATTTAGTTTTTCAACACAATATGTATCTTTTACCATTAAAAATTGTTTATTTGATTTATTATTTTTTATTTCTTCTTCTACTTGCTTATTTATTTCTTCATTATTCATTATGCCGACCTCCTTCCATTACCTATATATGGAAGTTCAGTTAACACTAACTTATTTTTTTAATTGTCAAATTTTAAAAAAATTTACTAAAATACTAAAAATTTTGAGTTTCGGTAAAAAAATACTTGACATAAAAAAACAGAGATTGTGGAAAACTTTCTCTGATTTTTGCTTCAAAAATGATGTAAACACCCTTAAAATTTAGTATAATTTAATTGTAAGTAAAATATACTACTAAACAAAAATATTTGGAGGTGTTTACATGAATAATTTTACTACAAATACATATGAAATGAAAAGAGAAATTTTAAATTTTTCTAAAAAAATATCAGATGGTGTCAATAATCCAACAACTAAGTTTGTGATGGATATGCAATATGGATTAGCAAAATCAGGTAGTTGTTTAATATCAAACGTTGCTAGAAGCTTAGATGAGAATATAAAATTAAATTATACTATAGATAGATTATGTGATAATTTAGCTAATATGTATGAAGAAGAAAAAACATTATTTGTAATAATTATCTTAATGAGGTTAGTAAAAATATAGAGAAAGAAAATGCAGTAGTTTTATTTGATGATAGTGACATAAATAAAGCACATACAGTAAAATATATTCTTGCAGAAGTAAAAATTTTATAAGTAAGAATAAATATACGTTAGAAAGTATAAAAGCAGCAGAAAAGTTAATTGGGTCAAATTTTATAGGAGTATTTGATCGAGGTTATGATGATAATAAGATATTTAAATATATGAGTGATAATAAGCATAGCTTTATAGTGCGATTAGATGATGAAAGAACATTATTATTTAAAAATAAAAAAAGAAGAAGTGTTAAAAAAATAACAAATTCTAGAAAAGAAAAAATACCATATAAAGCATTATTTAATGATAATGAAGAACATGAGTTAATGTTATCATATACAAAAGCAATATTGCCTGCAAATAAAGAAGAATATACATTAGTAATAATATACGGCTTAAGTGAAGAAAAACCAATGAAGTTATTAACTAATATTAAAATTAAAGATAAAGAAGATGTAATAAAAGTAGTCAGATTATATTTATCAAGATGGAGAATTGAAGAACATTTTAGGGGAAAAAAGCAAGAATATGATTTTGAAAATATGAGAGTAAGAACATTAGAAAGTATGAATAATTTAAATATGATGTTAACAATACATCTAGGACATATAGCGATATTAGCTGATAATATGGATAGAAAATTATTAACAGTAAAAATAATATATGCAAGCAAATCATTAAGGGATAAGAGTATAGTATGGTTGAGTCAAATAGCAAGGGGCATAAGAGAAATATTAAAATATGCACGTAATGGAATAAAAGAATGGAAGAATATAGAATCTAGGGAAAAATCGAAACAATTATCATTAAAACTTTAACTATATGTATAACTAAATATAAAAAAAGGGCATCAGTGATGATGTTCTGCGTTAGCATGGAGAAATTTATAAAAAATATAAAAACCAATTGAAGATTTGTTTAAATTATTTTTTTATTGTTTTACATAAAATAATTTGTAAAAAACCGAAACTTAAAACATTTATTTGCATTTATTCTATAAATTTGATATTCTTATAGTAGGAGGAAAGAGAAATGAAAAATTTCAAAAAAATGATTTTAACTTTTGTAGCAACTATTATGATATTGATGCCATCAACAATATTTGCTAGTTCTACAACTGTTAAAACAGAGAGTGAATTTACTGATGCCATTAAAACAAGTGGTACTATTGTAATAGGTGAAGACTTTACTATAAATAGTAAATTAGATATCACTGATGTTGAACTTGTAATTGATTTAAATGGTAATACAGTAACATTTGCTAATGGTGGTCGTTTACAATTAAAAAGTGGTTCAATGGATATTACTGGAACGGGTACCATGAAAGAAGCAGTAGCAACAACTGCACCAATATCAGTATATGGTTCAAATAACAAAGATGCTGAAAATTATACTGTAGTTACTATTGGTAAAGATGTTACTTTAACAGGTCGTTATGGTTTGTTTATTAACAAAGGGCCAGTAGATGCATCCACTGCTTTTGGCGTTGTTGTTAATATATACGGTACTTTATACGGAATATGTAGTGAAGATCGTACAACATGTGGTGCTGGTCTCTATATAAATGGTACAGTTAAAAAAACTGAAGGTAATGTACCAGTTGTAAATATTTACAAAGGTGCAACTATAGGTGATGAAATAGCAAATGGTATTTATGCAGCTGGATATGCTGTGTGGAATATTGATGGTGCAGCTATAAATGGTAGAGGCTATGGTATAGCATTAAAAGCTGGTGTCTTAAATATAAAAAATACTACTATTACTGAAATTAGTAATAAGGTAGTAGATGGAACATATAATGGTAATGGAGTTAATGCAACAGCATCAGCAATTCAAATTGAATCTAATCCAGGTTATGCTGGAAAAATGACTATTAATATTGAAAATAGTACATTTGAAAGCAAAAATGGTAAAGTATTTTATCATTATATTACAACAAAAGATGGAAGTGCTGGAGAAAATCAACTTCTTAGTATGACTGTTAATGGCGGTACATACAAAGGTGATATTGATTTATATGAAGATGATAAAGTAACTATTTTATCAGGAAATTATACAAGTGAAATAATTGATGATTATTTTCCAAAAGGATATTTTATAAGTAAAAATGAAGATTATTATTTTCCATGTAATGTATCATATACAGAAGGTGTTCAATTAAATGGAAGTTCAACAAAATGTAATTATTCTAAAAACACTGAAATTACTATAAGTGCTAGTGAAGGATATCAATTAATTAGTGCTACAGCAAAAACTTATGATGATGAAGAAATAACAATTACTGATAATAAGTTTGTTATGCCAGATAAAACTGTTATTGTAGAAGCAAAAGTTGCTGTAGAAAATAATGAACCAGTTAAACTTAGTGAAGATATAACTGAAGAAGATGTTAAAAATATAACTTCTGTTAAATTAGATAATACTAATACTGGGCTAGTTGATGTACTTGATTTATCAAAAATAGAAAATGATTTAATTACTAGTATGGATGTATTAAATATAACAATTGATACAGTAATTGAACAATATGATGCTGAGAAAAATATTTTAGTATTTGATATTAAACCATACTTCATATATGGTAGAGGAAGTAAAGAATTAATACCAAATGAAGCTATTAAAGGTACAGTTAAAGTTGAAGTACCAGTTCCAAGTAATATAACTAATACTTATGCTAAAGTAGTACATAAAAACGGTGATAAAGTAATAGATACAAAAGAATATGAAATTAAAACAAAAGAATCAGGAAAATATATAGTAATAGAAACAACTAGTTTTTCTACATTTGAATTAAGCTTCTATACACCTGCTGGTGTAGAAAATCCTAATACAAATGATTCTATAGTATTATATATAGTTTTATCAGTAGTATCTGTTGCAGGTTTAGCTATAATTTGTTCTTCTTTAAAAAAGAGATTTAATTAATTAAAACTAAAATAATATAAGTTAAAATGATTATCAAAATGATAATCATTTTTATGTTTGCTAAAAAACTACGAAATATAAAACAAACGCATGTTTGTATCTTGACCGGGGGGGGGTGCATGGTATTATAGATTGTAGGAGATAGATATGAAAACAAAAAATAAAATAATACTTATGACAGTAGGATTAATAACTAGTTTATTAATGATAGTTGCTGGTTTAACATATGCATGGTTTATTCTAGTAGTAGATACACCAGATGAAGATACAAATAGTATAATAGTAAAATCAGCAGATTTAGGAAAAACAATATTTTATAACGGAGATACTATAAGTATAAATGGAGCATATCCAGGATGGTGTGAAACAAAGAAGG
>CAVCAD010000062.1:0-3867 GCA_963600145.1 Bacteroidaceae bacterium | reverse complement strand
ACTTAAATTTTTTAAATTCTATAATATTATTTTTTATTAAAAATAATAAACAAAATATTATAAGTAAATTACTATTAATGTATAAAACTAATATAATAATTATTATAGATACTATAATAGTCATATAATAAGATAATTTATATGGAAATATAAGATCAAATAATATATTAATTCCTCTTCCTCCATCAAGTAAATGAATAGGAAGTAAATTAAATGAAAGAAGAATATAATTAATACGTTTTATTATTAAGTATTTATCTAAAGAAATAAAAGATACTTTAAATAAATATAAAATTATTAAAAAAAATACTATTTGAAATAAAGGTCCCATTATTAATATTAAAAATTCTTTATATATATTTATATTTATTAAAGTATTATATTTAATTACTGCTCCTAAGGGATAAATATATATTTTATCTATATCAACTTTTAATAAAGATGCCATAATTAAATGCCCAAATTCATGTATTATAATAAATATATAAGTAATAATTACATATTCAAAATAACCACTTATAAGTGATAATAGAATAAAAATATATACCATATTATCAATATAAATACTTTTCAATATAGTCTTTATAATTTACACTCTTCTTATCTTTTTCAAAATATAAATAATAATAATCACTATATGTACCTAAAATAGAATCTTTAGTTTGATAACTATACATATTAACATTTATATTATCTAAATTAGAATATGTACAATCTGTTCCATCACTTTGCTGAATAATTACAGTATTACCAGAATCTTCTTTTACTCCAATATAAACAACTATACCACTTTGAACTACTTTAACTTCATTAGTATTTGTTTTAATTTTTACTTTATCATCTTCCTCTATTACCTCTATATTATTAGAATTATTATCTATATTAAATACCATTATATCATCAGTTAATTTACTAATAGGATTTACTACATACTTATTATAATATTTATTAAAAATAGAAAAATTAAATTCTTCACTAAATAATTTATTTTTTATAAAGTCTTTAAACTTTGTATTTTGTTTACTTATAATAAGTATAATAAATAACATTATAGTACATATCATAAATCTAACTGTAAAATTCTTAAAATATTTATTATTACTTTTCTTATTTTTACTCTTATTATATTCATCTATAGTCATATTAATTATTATGTTTTAAATGTATCTTTATTCATACTTTCATAAAAACTATAATAACCTTTATCACTTATAATTAAACTGTCAAGTAATTTAATACCTATTATTTTACCACTTTCTATCATTGTATTAGTAAAATCTATATCAACAAGTGATGGAGTTAAATCTCCAGATGGATGATTATGAATTATAATTATTGATTTAGCACTAGCTTTTATTGCTTCTTTAAATATTTCTCTAGGATGAACTGTTGATGAATTTAATGTACCTTTAAAAATCATTTTATAAGATATAAGTTTATTTTTTGAATCTAAAAATACTCCATATAATAGTTCTTGTTTTTCATATATAAATAAATGTTTAAAATATTCATAAATATAATTTGAATTATTAAGTAGTATTTCTTTTTTATTATTAATTAAAAATACTCTCTTACCTAGTTCTAAAGCAGATATAATAGTACATGCTTTAGCAAGTTTAATTCCTTTTACATTCATTAATTCATCTATAGATAATTCACTTAAATCATTTATATTATTTATTTTAGAAAGTACTTCTTTTGATATTTCTTCTACTTTTTTATCTTTATTACCAGTTCTTAATAATATAGATAAAAGTTCTATATTTGATAAACTATTTGCTCCATATAATTTAAGTCTTTCTCTAGGCTTATCTAAAGATAGAATATTATTTACTATTTTTTTCAAATTTGTATTTCTCCATATTTATTTAATATTTCTTTTTCTATTTGTATAATTGTATTTGTATCATTAGTAGTTAAAATTAATTCATCATATTTATTAATACTATTAAATAAATTTTCATTACTCATTAAATCTTCTCTCACATATATATTATTGCCATTTTTAGTATATATCTCTTTTATTTTTAATATATTTTCTTTATAAAAAGATACGCCTACATAAATATGATATATATTATCTATTTTTTCTACTACATAATTTTTTAAATTTTTAGTTACTTTACTTACATTATCTTCATTTTTATATGCTCCTATTTGAGCATAATATATTTTAGTTATTTCTATTTTATATTTTTCTTTTTCAGAATTAGTTTTATAAATAGTAAAATAATAATAAGAAATAAGAAAAGTTATTAAAAAAGTTATAAAAAAAAGTATTTTTTTCATGAAATCACCAATATGATTTTATATTAAAATACTTTATTTTTTTGTCGTTTTTTATCTATTTTTAAGTTTATTTATTATATCACTAAAACTTTCTGCTTCTATAAGTTCTATATCATAGTTATTTTCTTTTATAATCTCTTTAGCTTCTTCTATATTATCACTTCCAGTTATAAATACAGTTGCATTATTATTTACTGCTCCTTTTATTTTGTATTTTAAGCCTCCAATTTCACCTATTGTGCCATCAGCTTCCATAGTACCAGTTCCTGCGATTTTATCGCCTTTTGTTAAATCTGTTTTTGTAATTACACTATAAATATATAAAGCATTCATAAGTCCACCACTAGAACCTGTTTCTGCTTTTTTATACATAAATTCAACACTTGGGGTGCTTTCTATATCATATAATGATAAAACCATAATTCCTAGTTTTTTATTATCAGATATATTTTTTATTTTTGATGTAGTAACTACTAATTTATCATTTCTTAAAACAGTTATTTCTACATCATCGTTTTCTTCATACTTTGAAATTTCTTCTACAAAATCTTCATAACTTGTTATTTCTTTATTACCTATTTTTTTAATTTCATCTTTTACTTCAAGTTCACTTTCTGCTTCTTCAAGTACATATAATACTACTAATTTTGGATTTAAAAGTTCTATATCAATATTAGCTTCATCAAAAGCATATATTATTGAATTTTGCACACCAGATTTTAAATATAATTCTTCTCTTGCTTCCATTTGTGCATAACTTTCATTTTCTATTCTATGTTCATCTATTGATTTTAAATCCCAAGATGGAATTATATATGATAATAATACAAAAGGTATTATTCCTTTTTTACCACTGACATAAGTTAAATTAAATGATCCTTCTAAATTAAAATCATTATTTATATTTATTCTTTTACTTATATCAATTAATCCTCCTGGTGAATATATTTCATAGTTTGTTGGTACTGTAAATAAAAGTATTATAATAATATATATTATTAATACTTTTAATATACTTTTAATATTATATTTTAGATATTCTTTTATTTTATTCATAACTTCTCCCATAACATTATAACACAGAAAGGAAATATATATGACTGATTTTAAATTAAATGTAATTAAAATATTATTAATATTTACATTAATTATGTTTATAATAAATTCTAAATTAATTATAAATAGTGTTTATAATAGTACTTATTTATATTTTAATAATGTTTATGTATATTAAATAAAATCACAAAGTATAATAGTAATATTACTTTCTATGATAACTGGTGCTCCAAGTAATGCAGTTTATATTAAAAATTTATATGATAATAATTTAATAGATGATGATGAACTTGAGAATTTACTTATAGCTACTACTAATCCATCTATATTCTTTATTACATCATTTATAGGAATAATACTTCTTGATAATAAGATATATTCTTATATAATATTTAGTTCTATTTATATATCTAATTTTATTATATATTTAATAATTAATAATAAAAGTAAATTTAAAAAAGAAATAGATTCTACTTCATAGATTTTTCTATTTCTTTTATTTTGCTTATAGTCTCGCCAGAA
>CAVCAD010000061.1:0-18195 GCA_963600145.1 Bacteroidaceae bacterium | reverse complement strand
TAGCATTTATTACTCTCAGAAGTTAATTTCCGAGTTTCCTATCAATTTGGAGCAAGTAGTGGGAATCGGACCCGCATCTTAGCCTTGGCAAGGCCACATAATAACCATTATACTATACCTGCGTGCTTTAATATTAGCATAAAAACATTAAAAATAAAAGTCTTTTTTATTCATTTTATAAGTTTTTTATGTTAATATTGAAAATGAGGAAAGATTTATGAAACTAATTTTAATTAATAAAAAAAACAAAATAAAAGAACATTTTAAAAAATACAAATATGAATATTTTAGTTTTGTTTTTCCAATAATAATTTTTTTATTTGGTTTATTTATGGGAGACATTATACCTATAGGCAAAAACATAATCACTTTTTATGATGGTAAAGTACAATACCCCGGTTTTGCCTCATACTTTGCTGAAGTTTTAAGAGGTAATGAAAGCTTTTTTTACTCCTTCAAAGGTTCTTTAGGTTTTAATTTTTATGCTGCAGCTATATATTACTTAATTAACCCTACTAATCTTTTATTAATTTTTTTTAACTTTAATAATATGCAAATATTTTATTGTATAACTATAATGTTAAGAATCGGTTTATCTGGTTTTACTATGTTTACTTTTCTTAAATACAATAGCCAAAAAAACATATACAAAGTTTTGTTTAGTATGGCATTTGCTTTATCTGGATATAATATTATTTACTTTAGTAATTATATGTGGTTTGATAGTATAGTTTTATTTCCAATAGTACTACTTGGTATTAAAAAATTAATTTATGAAAGAAAAAATTACATATATTTTATATCATTATTCCTTTGTATTATATCTAATTTTTATATAGGTTATATGATATGTATTTTTTCACTATTATATTTTATATACCTATACATATTACTAGACAAAGACAAAAAAAATAAACAAATAATATTTGACTTTTTTATCACTTCCTTACTTGCAGGAGTATCATGTGCTATTACAATTATTCCAATCATTAAAGAATTATTAATCGGTAAAGCTATAGGATATGCAGATAATTTCACAAACTATATTGGATTTGACTGGGATGCTATTAAAATATTTTATAAATTTACCCCGGGTAATTTCTCAATACTTGATATTTCATATGGTTCACCAAATGTATACTGTTCATTATTTGCTATTGTTCTTACTATATTTTACTTTTTTAATAAAAACATCAAAACCAAAGAAAAAATAATATCATTAATATTTTTATTATTTTATGCTTTATCATTTACATTTAATTTAATAGATTATTCATGGCATATGTTTCAAAAACCAATTTGGTATCCAGCAAGATACTCATTTACATTTATAGCATTTCTAATTTGTCTTGCCGATAAAGCCATGAGTAATGTCAAAGACATTAATATATCTACTATAAAATCAATAATCTCATGTATTATTTTATGCTCTTTAATATTATTTGGAGCATATAAATCAAACATAATAACACCTACTCCTAATGTATCAAAATATATTTTCTTCTTTTTATCATTTTTAATAATACTTCAATATTTTATAATAATTAAACATTATAATAAAATATTTAAAAAATTTATTTTAGTTTTATTTATAATAGAATTAACTGCTAATACATTATTTTCTCTTAAAACTTTAGGTAATAAAACTAGTTATTATATAAATCAAACAATAATAAAAAACAATCAAAAATTTCTAGATTATATAAAACAAAATGAAGAAGAAAATAATTTTTATAGAATTTATACTCATACTCCATATATTAACAATAATGGATTATATTTTAACTATAATGGAATTAATTTCTTTAGTTCTGTTAGAAATAATGGTACTATTAGTTTTTTAGAAAATTATTTAGGTGTTACTGTAGGAGATCATGTTAATATATCATGGCAACCAGAAAATATGATTTTAAATTCACTTTTTTCTATAAAATATTTAACTACTAGTTCAAAAACAGAAAATGTTTATCAATATTTAGATAGTGATACATCTTATTATATATATAAAAATGATGATGCCGCTAATATTGCATTCATGACTTATGATAATTTAAATAAGTTAGAAGAACTATTAACTGAAAAAAATTACACAGAAAATATTAATTTTATTGCTAAATATTTATCAAATCAAGATAGTGATATAATTACAAAAGTTGATTATACTTTGGAAAATTTAGTAAAAAATGGTGATTTAATTAATATAGTAGATAATAATCAAGATGCAAAAATTAGTTACAGCATTAAAAACTCAAAAAGAGGTTATATAATATTACCTACTGTAGGAATAAATGACCTTAAAGGTACTTTATTAATTAATGGTGAAGAAATTAGTGAAATACATCAAAATAAATTTGCTTATTATGTAGAAAGTGGAAGTAATATAGATTTTTCATTTAATTTAAAATACTCACTTAATGCTAAAAAAACAGAATTTTATTTTATAGATTATGATAATTATAATAAGTTTATAAGTGAAATAAAAGAAAATGAATTTAATATAACTGAGTATAAAAAAGATGATTATATTAAGGGTACAATTACAGCTACTAAAGAAAAAAATGTTATGTTTACAACTATATCAGCAGATGAAGGATGGAGTATTTATGTTGATGGAGAAAAAGAAGAATATGATACTTTTAAAAATGCACTTATAACTCTTAAACTTGATGAAGGAACTCATACTATAGAATTCAAATACTTCCCTAGCGGTTTAAAAGAAGGCATAATAATTTCTAGTATTACACTATTAATAAGCGCATATTATTTAATAAATAAAAATAGGAATTAATTTTTCCTATTTTTTTATTAAGAATGTAAGCATTTCTTCTTTTGGTTTATCATTAAAAACTATATCATAAATCAAATCAATTATTGGTAAATATATATTCTTATCTTTAATTAACTTATGAATTGATTTTAAAGTATATGCACCTTCAACTGTAGTATTTTCTAAATATATATCTATTTCTTTTTTACTTTTACCCTGCCCTATTAATTCACCAAATGAATAATTTCTACTATTTGTACTTGAACAGGTCATAAGAATATCCCCAAAACCTGCGAAAGAAAGTATTGTTTTTTTATCTCCTCCAAGTTCCTCAATTAATTCTTTTACATCATTTAAAGACTCAGTTAAAAAAAGTGCTTTTGTAGAATCAGGTACTTTCATACCTCCTAATATTCCAGATGCAATTGCCATAACATTTTTAATGCTTCCACATATTTCTACACCTATTATATCATTAGTTGTTCTTAATTTTGTTTTATCATTTTCAAAAGCCGCTTTAACAATTCTTTCAGTTTCAAAATTATTAACAGCAAGAGAAAGACCAATTGGAATATCTTTAACCATTTCTACAGCAAAAGTAGGTCCAGATATAACAGCAAGGTTTTCAGAATCATTATATTTTTTAAAAACTTCATTTAAAAACATACAAGTATCTTGTTCAATTCCTTTAGTAGCTATTAAAACATGTTGATTTTTCTTTAAATATTTAGATATTTCAATTGAAACATTATCAAATGCAAAAGCAGGAACAGCAATAATAATTAATACACTGTTTTCAATTACTTCTTTCATATTACAAGAAAAATTTACATCATTTGGTATTATAAAATCTTTTAATTTATTAGATTCTCTATTTTTTTCTAAAAATTCCTTTTCATTTTTATCAAATGTCCAATACTTTATATTACATTTATTTTTATAAAGTATAGACCCAAGAGCAAGTCCATAAGCTCCACAACCAATTATACTAACATTCATTATTTAGCCTCCTTCTTATTATGTTCAAATAATATGTCTGTTTTAAATACTAAAAACAATACCATAAAAACAATGAATATATAACAAACTATCATTTCATCTTTATATCCTAGAGAATATAATATAGTCGTTAAAGAAAATATTATATTAATAAAATATATAATTAAAATACTAGTTTTTTTAGAAAATTTTAGTTTTAAAAGTTGATGATGTAAATGATCTCTATCAGCTTCTCCAATAGGTTTACCTTTAAGTCTTCTTCTTATTATAGCAAATAAAGTATCCATTATTGGAAATGTAAGAATTAAAAGTGGTATAACAAGAGATGTTAAAGTTAAAGTTTTAAAGCCAAGAAGTGCAATAATTGAAATCATTAATCCTAAAAATGTAGAGCCTGTATCTCCCATAAATATTTTAGCCGGTGGAAAATTATGAACCAAAAAACCTAATGTACTACCAAGCATCAATAAACTTAAGAGTATATCTAGTCCTCCCATTTTATTTAAAACTATAGAAATAATAGATATTGTCAAAAAGTAAATTGATGAAATTCCACCACATAATCCATCCATACCATCAATTAAATTAATAGCATTTATAGTTGAAACTATTATTACAATTGAAATAATTGGTGCTAGTTTCTTAAATTCAAAAACATAACCAAATATTTCTGCTCTATCAAGAGTTAATCCTCCATAATAAACAACAATAGATGCTATTATAATATGAACAATAAATTTGTATTTAGCAGGTATCGGTTTAATATCATCAAATATACCTAATAATAATATTAAAAAAGATGCTATTAAAATTGAAATCATTAATGTGTTTTCATTGGCAAACAACATATAACCTAGTAAAAAACTTAAAAATATTCCAACACCACCTAAAGTTGGAATAGGTTTTGAATGTATTTTTCTTTTTGAATTAGGCATATCTAAAAAATTAAAATATGGTGCTATTATTCTCATTAAATATACTAGTAAATAAGATGCTAAAAATGTTACAAATACAATCAAAAATATATTAAAATGATTAATTTCTAATCTCATTTCTTCAACTCCGTATTTAATATTATAAACCATATAAGTAAAAATATCTATCTTTTAATTTAATAAAAGCAATGTAATCCTATGTCAAGTATAATATTTTTTAGAGTAAATTTGTCGAATTATATACTATTTTTTGTTATAATATATATAAATTATAGAAAGGTATATGACTAATGAAATACAAAAAATTAACTATATTATGCTCAATATTAATTTCTTTTTTATGTTTTCCAAATTTTGTACTTGCAACTATAACAGGAAAAGTAAGTGATAAAGATGGTATAAATATAAGAGAAAATTATTCAGTTAATTCAAAAATAATTGGTAAAATTTCTTATAATGGAAGTATAACATTAGATAGTAAAACATTATTTACAGGAACTGGTTGTTCAAATGGATGGTATAAAATAATTTATAATAATAGTTATGGTTATGTATGTAGTGATTATGTTGTTATTAATGAAGATAGTGATACTACAAACATTTCATATAATACAAGTTCATATACCGTAAGAACAAATGACTATGGTATTTCTATAAGAAGTGGTGCTGGTGTTGGTTATTCAAGAATTGAAACAGTGATATATGGAACTAATTTAACTGTTTTAGGTACTTCAGCAAGTGGAAATGGTTGTGATGATGAGTGGTTATACATAATGTATCATAATGGGAAAAAAGGATATGTTTGTAGTACATACACTTATAAAAAAAATGATGTTACAGTAAATGAAAATGATTATACTGAAGAAGAAAAATCATATGCTTCTTCATTAAAAGAAAAAGGGTTCCCAGATTCATATATACCTTATTTAATGTATTTACATAGAAAGTATCCTAGCTGGGTATTTGAGGCCGATATTACTAATTTAACTTGGGATAGAGTCATCAGTAGCGAAAGTAATAAAAATTACACTCAAAGCACTCTTGAAAACTATAGAAAAAATGATATTTTAATGGAAGCTGGAGGTTGGTATACTGCATCAGATGCTTTAAATGCTTTCTTTTTAGACCCTAGAAATTTTTTAATAGAATCTCATATATTTATGTTTGAAAAAATCATTTATGATGAAGTAAATCATACACCAGATGTATTAAAATCACTTGCTGGTTCTTCTTATTTATCAAATGATTATTATATAAACATATTAATGAAAGCAGCTAGTACATATAAAGTAAGTCCAGTTCATTTACTTAGCAGAATTATTCAAGAAGGTGGCAGTAAAGAAAATTATACTCCTATTACTGGAACTTCATCTTACTATTATGGTTCTTATCCATTATATGGATATTATAATTATTTTAATATAGGAGCATACGCAGATAGCATTACTTCTAACCCAGTTATTAGAGGTTTAGCATATGCTTGTGGACCTACGTGTAATTTTGGAAGTAGTTATGGAAGACCTTGGACATCTAGAGAAGGTGCATTATTAGGTGGTGCTAATTTCATTGCTTCAAACTATGTTTATTCTGGACAATTTACAATATATTATCAAAAATTTAATACATCATCTAAATCAACTAGCCTTTTCGCAGGCCAATATATGACAAATGTACATGCTCCTTCAACTGAAGGATTAAGTACTTATAACTCATATAAAAAGAATAATATATTAGATAATAAATATGTTTTTACTATACCAGTATATCTAAATATGCCTGATTCAACATCTCTTCCTAATATTGGAAATACTGATAATTCTCTTAGTTCTATTAAAATAAATGGAAATCTTATAAACAATTTTGATAGTGATGTAATTTCTTATACACAATATGTTGATAAAAATTCTTCATCAGTAAATCTTTCAGCAACACCTACCATTTCAACAAGTTATATATCTGGAACTGGTGAAATACAATTAAATAATGATACAACTGTAGTAAATATAATAGTTACAAGTGAAAGTGGAGATTCTAAAACATATAATATAACATTTATAAAAGTAGAAAGTGTTAAAACTATAAATGAAATTATTTCAAATTTAAAAGTAAAAGTTAATGGAAATTACTTTAAATCTATTTCTGCTGGTACTAACGCTAGCACCTTAGTAAATACTATAAGTAAACTTGACCCAGGTGCTACTACAATAATAAAAGATGCTAGTGGAAATACCCTTAATTCATCAGTTGATTTAGCAACCGGTCAATCAATTACAATTACATCATCAAGTAAAGAAATATCAACATTTAAGATTGTAGTTACAGGAGATACAAGTGGCGATGGTAAAATAACAATACTTGATTTATTAAAAATACAAAAACATTTACTTAAATCTAGTATACTAAGTGATCAATATTTATATGCTGCAGATACAAATAATGATAATGAAACAACAATACTTGACCTACTAAGAGTACAAAAACATTTACTTGGTGAAATAAATATATAAGGAGAAAGAATGAAAAAATTAAATAAAATTTTATTAAATCTATTAATATTAATTAGTATTATAAGTCCTTGCTTTGTAGTAAAAGCAGAAAGTGCAACAATAAAAGTTTACTCTAGTGCTTCTTCAATTGTTGTTGGAAAAACATTTAATGTTACTGTCACTTTATCCGCAAATAACGCTTTAGGAGCATGGGAATTTTCACTTGATTATAATAGTAATATACTAAAGTTAGTTAGTGGTAATGACCCAGTAGTAGATTATAGTGATGGCACAAAAAAACAAGTTAGTTATAACTATCAATTTAAAGCAATTTCAAATGGTTCTTCTACTATTTCAGTAAAAGCATATAATGCACATGATTGGGATGAAACTAAATATTCAATTTCTGTTTCTCCTACAAGCGTAAAAGTAATAACACAAGCACAGTTAGAAGCATCATATTCAAAAGATAATAAATTAAAATCAATTAATGTAGAAGGAGCAACATTAGAACCTGAATTTAATAAAGAAACATATGAATACAAAGTATCTCTTAATCCTAATGTAGAAAAAGTTAATATCTCAGCTTCAACAAACGACTCAAGAGCTAAAGTTAGTGGAACAGGTGAAATTGATGTATCCGAAGGAGACAACAAAGTAGAATTAATATGTACTGCTGAAAATGGTTCTACACAAACTTATACTTTAATTCTAAATGTAGTAGATCCAAATCCAATAAATGTTGAAATTGATGGAAAAAATTATGTAGTTGTTAAAAGAAAGAAATCCCTTGAAATGCCAAAAACATTCACAGAAACTACAATTAAAATTAATGATATAGAAGTTCCAGCATTTTATAGTGATATTACAAAATATACTATAGTTGGTTTAAAAGATGAATCAGGTTTAATAGAATACTTTATATATAATGAAGAAAATAATACTTATGTAAAATATAATGAAATTTCTTTTAATTCATTAATAATTTACCCACTAGATATAGAAGAAATATATAAAAATTATAATAAAGAAAAAATAACTATAAATAATATAGAAGTTAATGCTTTAAAATTATCAAAAAATAGTAAATATGCATTAATTAGAGGTGTAAATATTGAAACTAATGAAACAAGTATATATCAATATGATGAAGAAAATAACTCATTAATAAAGTATTATGATGATGAAATTGTTTTATTAAATAATAAAATAGAATTATTTACAAAAATAATTATAATACTAGGAATAGAAACATTTATAATATGTTTATGGTTTATAATATTTTTAGCAAAAAAAGGGAAAAATAATAATAAAAAGAAGAAAAAAGATAAAAAGGATAGAAAATTGAATAATAAATATAACTGAGTTATAATTAAAAAAAGTTGGTGAGTTGTGAATGAAAGATAAAACAAATATTTTAAAAAAAAGTATAAGTATAATAGTATCAGGATTATTATTATTAACTACAATATTTCTAATATATTGTTTAATAACATTTTCTGGAACATTATTATTTTATAGAATATGGGTAGGAATATTAATATTATTATTAGATTATATTTTAATAGATTCTATAATTTATCATTCAAAAAGAGAAAAATTAAAAGCATTTTATATATATTCTATTTTAAGTATTTTATTTAGTATTATACTTGCTGTTATAGGATATTATATATTTCAAATAACATCTAAAATTGATAATTTTAATAAAAAAGATAATCAAACATATGAAACAGCATTAATTACATATAAAAATGATAGTGAAAAAATAAATAAAATAGAAAATTCAACACTTGGTATAGTATCACTTGAAGATAATATAGAAAGTAATATACTTGCAAGTGAATTAATTAATAAATATGATTTAGATAGTAAAAATGAAATAAAAGAATATTCACAAGTAGAAGAATTACTACTAGCATTAATAAATGAAGAAGTAGATTACATATTTATAAATAGTAATTTTAAAAATATTTATAGTAATATACAAGAATTTGAAAACAAATTAGATGATTTAAAAGTTATTACTACTTATAGCAAGAAAATTAAAAATAATGAAATAAGTACAAATGATGATACTACTACAAAAAAATTAACTGAACCATTTACAGTATTATTAATTGGTGTTGATTCTGAATTTGATGAATTAAATGCTAATGAAGCTTTTAATGGAGATACCTTAATGTTAATATCATTTAATCCTGATACATTACAAGCAACAATGTTTTCAATTCCAAGAGATACATATGTACCTATATATTGTAATGGTAATAGACTTAAAAAAATAAATACATCAGCATATGGAGGCACTAGTTGTGTAGTTAATACAGTAGAACAATTTACTAATATAGATATAGATTATTACGTTAAAATTAATTTTAAAGGTGTTGTTAATTTAGTAGATAAACTAGGTGGTATAGAAGTTGATGTACCAATGGATTTCTGCGAACAAGATAGTAATAGAGCTTATGGAGATAATGAAATATGTTTAAAAACTGGTGTTCAAACTTTAAATGGTGAACAAGCATTAGCACTTGCAAGACATAGAAAAACACTAATACTTGGTGATTTTCAAAGAGGACAAAATCAACAGTTAGTTGTAGAAGGAATGATTAATAGTTTAAAATCTATTAAAAATGTAAATACTGTTGTATCTATATTTGATACTATAAGTAAAAATATAGATACAAATTTAACTAAAGAACAAATTTTATCACTATATGAAGTTGGTAAAAAAATGATAATTGGAAATAATAATAACACTTTAAATATTCAAAAAACTTTTTTAAGAGGATATGACACTTATGTTAATGAATATGGAATAGATAGTTTAAGATATGCATTTTTCAATTATAAAGGTAGTTTAAATGAGATAACAACAGCGATGAAGATAAATCTAGGATTAATTGAACCTACATTAATAAAATCAATGTCATTTGATTTAAATAATCTATATGAAAGAACTATTATAGGAGATAAAGTTTATAGCGAAGCAAGAGTAGTACAAATTCCAGACTTCGCTACATACACTATAGAATCCGCTATTAAATGGTTAGAAAGTAATAATATATCTTATGTAATAAATAATATAAGTGGTGAAAGTATTACAGAGCAAGATTATATTAACTATAAAATAGTATCACATAATCCTGAGGCTTATGTACTAGCACAAAGCGTAAACTCTATAACACTTAATGTTGAAAGTCTTATAGAAACAACTAAAAAAGATGATGAAAAAGAAACAGATGAAAATAATAGTGAAAAAATAGAAAATGAAACAGATAGTGATATTCAAAAAGAAGAAGAAATAGATAACACAGATGAAAAAAATAATCAGGAAGAACCTGATGATACTAGCGAAAGTGATATTACAAATAAAACAGAAGAAACTCAAACAAACAACTAAAAAATACTCAATTTTCCTTGAGTATTTTTTATTTTAATCAATAACACCATTTTCTTTCAAAAATGAAATTAAAGTATCTTCGCTAACTTCTCCTGATTGTTCAGCAACTAACTCTCCTGATCTTACAATAAATGTATGAGGAGTTCCACCATAGTCTTGTAAATCATAAGTATCAATTAAAGTTGTATAATCAGAACTTGTCATTTCATCGGCTTCAAACCAATATAATTTAAAATTATATTCTTCTTGTACTTCAGTAATAACAGGTTTGTAATTTATACAATGAGAACATGTAGTTTGTGCAATAACAGTAACTATTGATTCATCTTCTTTACCTGCCTCTAACCACTGTGCAATATCATCAGAATATGAAGTATTACTTGATGACTCATCATTTGTTGAATTACCTTCTATAAATAAAGATAAAACAATAATCAATACTAATGAAATTACAACAATAAAAAATCCTTTATTTTCTTTCCAAAATTTTTTCATTTCTACCACCTTTCATAAATATTGTAATATAACATAGAAAAAAATACAAGAAAAAAAGCAGGCTAGCCTACTTTTAAAGTTAATAAACTATAACTTACTACTGCTTTTTTTACCAGTAATTTACTAATTGCTAGTGCTACTGCTAGTATACACTGAATAAGTATTATTTGAATTATCCCAAGTATAACCTGTATCAGCACTTGTTCTAGCAGATAAATAACCTGTAAATGATTTACCTTGTTGGCTATTTTGATTGCTACCAAGTTCTGGGAATATGAAGTGGAATATATATGTATGAGTTTGACCAACTTTTTCAGTTGAACCTTCAGGTATTTCAGCTGCTGGTAAAACACCCATCTTACTCAATAATTGAACTTTATCAGTTTCAGCTTTAATATCAACTACATTTTCTTTAGTAATAGCATCAGCTTCTCCACCAGCACTAGTTGTTACTTCATAATAATACTGAATATAACCATAAGTTTCACCTTCGTCAACAAACGTATTTTCAGTAATATTTAAATCTATGTAATATGGAATTTCAACAGTAGATTTTGCATCAGATGTTAAGCTAACTTCTTTAGTTGCTTCCCAACCTGGATAAATATTAATTGCATTAATTTCAGTACCATTTTCAAAAGTAATAGTACCTAATGAAGCAGTTGTAATAATTACGCTATTGCTTAATTTATCTGGATTATTAATAGTTGCAGAGAACCAAGCAAATGTTGCTCCAACGATAGCTACTAATAAAGTTGCTATACCAATTACTGATAAAAATATTGTTTGTCCCTTATTGTCGTTCATAGTTTACTACCTCCTTTACTCTATTAATGATACCAACTTTTTTTTATTATTTCAATACTTTTTTTAATATTTAGTTTTTCTCAAATTTATTTGATATTATAAAACCAATAATAAGTAATATTATTCCAACTATTATTTCAATAATATTAAATTTGCATTTTACTATATCAAATAATATCGTAATAGCACTTGCAAGTACAAAACCAACTATTGTTGAATATGTTTTCATTTCATGCTTTTTTAAACAATATTCAATGACTCTTGCAAGTACAACTATTCCTATAACTAAACCCAGTCCAAAAGGAACTAAAATTAAAGCATTAGATATTATATTATTAAATCTAGTTATATTATTTATAGTATTTAATAAAGGCTCATAATACCCCATAACCATAAGTAAAGAAGTCCCACTTATTCCAGGAAAAATTAGTGTAGCAGATGCAAGTATTCCAACTAAAAATAATTTTATATTTCCTCTGTATCCCATATTTTCAAATGATATTGCTATTCCAGCATCTTTTCCTCCAATAACTGATAATACAATTATTATACATATTCCAAATAATGTATATAATATATTCTTTTTATTTTTATTAAATTTTGCTTTTTTACTTAATTCTGGTACTCCTCCAAGTATTAATCCTATAAACAGAAGTAATGTAGCAACCGGATAAATATTTAACATATATTCTAGTGCTCTACTAATAGTTAATACTGATATTATTCCGCCTAGTCCAAGTGGTATTAAAAATTCTAGATTTTTTTTAAAATTTTCAAATATATGATTAAATGTATATATAATTTTATCATATATACCAAATATAATTGCTAAAACTCCACCACTTATACCAGGTAAAATTAATCCTGTTCCTAATAAAATACCTATTAAAAATAATTTTACAAATTCTTTTACTTTACTTTTTTCTTTAAACATAAATACTCCTATAAATCATATTCCCTTAATATTCTAATTATCAAACTAAGTGTTATTAATCCATAAATAATACCACATATTATATCTGAAAAATAATGAACATTTAAATATATTCTTGAAAAACATATTAATAACATAAGTATAGTTAGTAAAATTATTAACAATATTTTAATAATAAAATTATTACATTTTCTATTAAATATATGCATTAATATACCATAAAATACAATACTACACATAGCATGTCCGCTTGGAAAACTATAAAAATTTTCTTGAACTAGCATATTTAATGGTCTTGGCCTTTTAATTGAAAATTTTAATATAATATTAAATAATACTGTAAATATCATAATTAATACACTATTAAAAACAATTCTTTTATCTTTTATTATAAATAATAAAATTAAACAAATAATAGGTATTATATAATAACTACCTAAAATAGTAATAAATTTCATAAATATAGTAAGCTTATTTGAAACAAGTTTATTTTGTACAAAGTTCATTATATTTGTATCAATTATATCTAGTTCATCAATAAAATTCCATTTTATAATAAAAGCAAAAACTACTAATAAAGCATATATTAATATATAAAACCAATTATTTTTAAAAATTTCTTTTAGACTCATATTCTTTTCTCCTTGATTTATTATAACTTATAAATTAAAAAAAATATACACTAAATATGTATATTATAAAACCATTTCACAAAGATTTTCATATTTTTCACCATGTGGTGTTATAACAAAAATTCTTGTATTTTCATTAACTATTTTAATTTTTATATCTAACCTATTTTTAGGAAGTAAATCCGGTATTAAATCCGCCCATTCTATTATACATACTCCCTTTCTTTTAAAATACTCTGTAATTCCAATATCTTGTTTTACATCTGATAGCCTATATACATCCATATGAAATAATTTAAGTTCTCCTTCATATTCTTTTATTATTGTAAAAGTTGGAGAAGTTATGTTATCTGTTATCCCCATTGATGATGCAAAGGCCTTAGCAAATATAGTTTTACCACTGCCAAGATCTCCTTCTAAACAAATAACCATATTTTCAAATTTTCCAGATTCAATATTTTGTGCTAATTCAATTGTTTCATCTTCAGAATTAGTAGTAATTTTATATTGCATTTCATCTTCACCTGTTTCTATTCTAACATTATATTTTTTATATATACAAGTATTTTTTATATGTTTACATTTATATTACAAACTATATAGTTATTTATAATAGGTTTATAGTAATTTAAAACATATAATAACTTGGGAGGAAAATTATGTATTTTGATGAAATAAATAATAATTTTAGTAAATTTGAAGAAGAAAATAATTATTTAAATTTAATTAAAAATAAATATTATGATTATAATATAAAAGATGATATAGAAAACTATAATATTACTTTTGATAATATTAATATTAATAATTATAGAAATAAAGAAACAAATTTAAATTCTTTAACTGATGGATTCAATAAAGGAAATATGTTTAAAGAGTTATATAAACCATATAAAAATTATAATTATAAAGTAGTTGTTGAAAACAAAAAAGATTATTTGCTTTTACAAATTCAAGAACTTACTTTCGCAGTAAAAGACTTAAATTTATATTTAGATATTAATCCAAATGATACTAATATAATAAAAATTTTTAATGAATTTAATATTATGTTAAAACAAAAAATAGAAAATTATGAAAAAGATTATGGACAACTTACACAAAATGGTAAAGAGTATACAAGCTCATTTTGTTGGGTAAATAATCCATGGCCATGGGAAAACAAAGGAGATGATAAATAATGTTTAAATATGAAAAAATGCTTGAGTATCCAATTAATATTAATAAAAAAGATTTAAGAATGGCAAAATATTTATCAGATCAATTAGGTGGAACAAGTGGAGAATTAGGAGCTGCTTTAAGATATCTATGTCAAAGATTTACAATGCCAGATGAAAAAGGTAAAGCATTACTTACAGATATAGGAACTGAAGAACTTAGCCATATCGAAATGATTAGTACAATGATAAGACAGCTTTTAAAAGATGCTACATTAAGTGAAATAAAAGAAAATGGTCTTGAATCATGGTATGCAGCCCATAAAAAAGGTGTTTTCCCTATGGATTCAAATGGTATTCCTTTTACAGCAGCCTTCATTGCATCAACTGGTAATCCAATCGTAGATTTAGAAGAAGATTTAGCCGCCGAAGAGAAAGCAAGAGCTACTTATGAAAATTTAATGGATTTAACAACAGATGAAAATATTTTAGCTGTTCTTAATTTTCTAAGACAAAGAGAGATTGTACACTACGCAAGATTTAAAGAATTAAAAGATTATTATCAAAAAAACAATATCTAATTTAAAAATGACATAATCTCTTATGTCATTTTAATTTTTCTTCCTCTTCCTCTTGCTTTTGCTCTTCTTCCATTTTTATCTTTTGAACATACAACTTAAATACTTTAAATATATCAACAGCTATAATCGCAAGTGCTGGTAAAATAATAGCCACAAACCAACCTTTACCACCAACTAAGAAGAATTGAACTCTACCTAACTGAGGTATCTTAAATAATACTTTACCTACAACATTTCTTTCATAAGCATAGAATTCATCTTTATATTGATTATAATCTCCTTTTGTAACAAAAACTATTTCCCCATTATCATCTGTATGTTTTTCAATTACCCTATGAGTTACTGGCGTATCACCAAATATAGTTTGTTCTGCTTTAAAAGTTATTATATCACCACGTTTAATTTTACTTACTGGAACTCTTAAAACAAAAACAACATCGTAGACATTAATGCTTCCTGTCATACTAGGACTTACAATAGTATATAAACCTACCATAGGTTTTTCATTTTTAGATTGTGCTATTTTATTTAATGATAAAACTAAAAGTAAAAATAATGCTACTGTCATTAAAAATGCAAACAAAAGCCATCCAAGAACGTTAATTACTTTCTTAAATCTTTTATAATGTTTAGATGTTTTGTAAGTTCCCAATTTACTCATTTATTTCCTCTATAATTAATTATAGTATATATTATTTCAATTTTCAACTTTACTTTTTTTCTTTTTTTTATTTTTTACATATAAATTTATATTTCTTTCAAATAATTCTTTTTTTCTCCAATAACAAGAACTATTTTTAAAATTATTATCAAACATTTTTATAAATTTATTCTTATCTTCTAATTTTACTATTTCTTTGCCAGTAAAATTAAATATTTCTTTATAATCATATTTATTTAAAGGACAAACATCTTGGCATATATCACAACCATATATACAATTATTAAAGTATTTTTCTTCTTCTTCTGATATATTTTTTTTCTGATTTAAATAACTTAAACATTTATTTCCATCTAATATCATATCTTTACTTAGTGCTCCTGTTGGACATGAATTTACACATAAATTACATTCTAAACATTTTTTATCTAATTTTCTTTTATATTTAAAACTTGCATTTGTAAGAAGTATTCCAATAAAAAAATAAGAACCATATTTATCATTAAATAATAAATTATTTTTACCATAATATCCAAGTCCTGCTTCATATGCCATATATCTTTCATCTAAAATATTGTTATCAACAAAAATTTTTGCTTTATATCCTTTATTTTCAAGTAAATGTTTAACCTTTGTTAATATTTCATTAATAACAGTATGATAGTCTATATCCCAAGAACAAGTTGATAAATAAAAATCATTTTCTGTTATATTTTTCTTTTCATTTTTACCACTAGTATATGGCACTAAAATAACTAAAGCACTTTTATAATCTTTAAAATAATCAGTTTTAAAAACTTTATCTTCTATATTACCAACTTGAAATTTTGTATTTTTATTTTGTTTCATTTGACTATTTAATATATTTTCTAAATTCTTATAATATTTTATTTTACAAAAACCAAACTCAGTAATATTTAAATTATTTAATATTTTTTTAATTTCTTCTTCCATAACTATAATTTTATCAAAAAAAATACTTTTATTAAATAATAAGTATGTTATAATATAGGTGCTCAGGTGGTTTTATGAAAATTATAGTTAAATTAAAATCAGATTACTTAAATATAAATAACATTAAAAATGAAAATCATAATATTACTAATATTAAATTAGGTAATAGAGTTTTATATGAAGAAAATAATAATATTTATATTTCTTATATATTTAATAATGATTTTTCACAATTAAATATTTTAAATAATACAATTGAAATATATGATGAACTTGATAGTAAGTTATATAATTATTATTCTGGATATTCTAATAATTTAGATGAAACAAAAGATATTAGAAATTTTATATTAAATAATAGTCTTTATAATTCACAAAGAAAAGATGTTTTATCTAAAGATGAATATTTTATGTTACTTGCTGTTATAACAGCATTTAGAAGTAAAGATCCAAATACACAGGTAGGTGCCACAATTGTTAGTGATAAGGGAAGAATATTAAGTGTTGGTTATAATGGGACACCAAATGGATACCCAGATAATGAATTCCCATGGGATAGAGAGGGTAATATACTTAATACTAAATATGCAAGTGTATGTCATGCTGAATTAAATGCTATATTAAACTTTGATGGTGATAAAAAAGATTTATTAAATAGTACTCTTTATGTTGATTTATTTCCTTGTAATAAATGTGCGGTTGCTATTATACAAAGTGGTATAAAAAATGTAATCTACTTATCTGATAAATATGCAAATACTGATGATGTATTAATTTCAAAACATTTATTTGATAAATGTAATGTATCATATAATCAGATGGTATTAGATAAAGAAAAAATATTAAAGAAAATATTAAAAAGGGGGAAATAATTATGAATGAATTTATGTATGAATTAGTAGATGAATTAAATAATGGTACTTATGATGAAAATGAAATAAAATTAAAATATAAAATTAATGATAAACTACTTATTAAATCTCTTTATAAAGTATTACATATAGCTATTGAGGATAATTTTAATAAAAGAATGTATTTAAGTGATTTTATATATAATACATTAAGAGCAATTAGTAATTTATCTTCAACAATAAAATTAAATAATGAAGAAATACTTAGAATAGAAAAAACCAAATTAGAGGAAATTAAATTTATTAAAAAACATAAAATTGGTTATAGTAATAAAGAAATTAAAAAAATAATTACTAAATTAGATGGTATTATAATATATCCAAATAATAAAAGTAATAATGATAATATAGAACTTGAATACTTAATTAATAATGAAGTAGATATAAATATTTTAAAAAGTTATCTTCATGATAATAGAAATAATCTTTATGAAATAAGAAATAATCAAATAATAATAAATATATTATGT
>CAVCAD010000060.1:0-22046 GCA_963600145.1 Bacteroidaceae bacterium | reverse complement strand
AATGTTTGAATTTTAATTCACAATAAAAGAAGAGGTTTCTCTTCTTTTATGATTTTAATATGAAATTAAACTATTTTTAAACTTTTTGCTAGAACTATTATACCAGTAAGACCAACACATAATGCAAGTTTTACTACTACATCCAAAGTACCTGTTTGAGGATTTGGTTCACATGGTTCAGCATTAGCAGTTATTTCTATATCTCCGTTTATATAATTCTTTGATAAATTTATAATTCCTGTAGTAGAATTATATGTATATTTATCTGATGTTAATTCTTGATTATTAACTTTTACAATAACACTAGTTGGTAGTGCATAATTTGTATCATCTACATTAAATCCACATGAGAAGTCAGAATTAGAACTTAAATATTCATTAATTGATCCTTGTGTAAGTGATAGTTTATTTAAACTATATGTTATTTTATATCCTGGTGTTATATTTAGTGTTTTTGCAAAATCAGTTCCACTATAAAGTGTTACATACTTTTTTCCTTCAGATGTAACTGACTTAAGTTCTATAGTACCATCTGTTTTAGTATATGATATAGTACTACCTTCAGCACCTCTTGCTAATACTGCTACATTACTTGATGTAATTGAAACTACAGAATTACTTAAATTCAAATTATTTTTAACATTATCTGCATCATTATCATTATTTCTAGCATAAATACCATATTTAGTATTAGTGATATCAAGTGATGCTTGATTTATACTAAATGAAGTATATTCAGTTGCTAAACTTTTTTCTACTAAAATACCATAGTCAAAATTATTAATACTTAATTTATCACTATAATTTGATGATGTACCACGTATTGTTAATATTCCATCAACTTTTATAGCAGCACTATCACTAACTAAAGATGTAGCTGAAATATAACTAGAACCACTTAATATTACTGTTAAATCACCAGTAGCAACTATTCCTCCTCCATTATAACCTGAAAGTGTAAGTCTATCATTTTCATAAGACCAACCAGTTCCTGATGTTGTTGTTTCTTCTGTACCAGTACTATCCACTACTATAGCGTCTCCAACTTTTAAATTTGTTACACTTGCTGCTTTTAAATAAATTGGATTAAATAATGTAAATACAAAAGTTAATAAAAATAATTTAATAAATATATTCTTTTTCATATCTCTCTCCTATCTTAATCTTAATTATAAAGAATTTTTTATTAAAAATCAATTAATTCTTAACATTTATTTTCTCTTATTGTATAATTATTTTAGAATAAAGAGGTAAGTTATGAATAATAATACTAATAATAATTCATCTACTATACATAAAAATAATGATTTTATAATATATGAATTTGATAATAAAATTACTAGAAAAGATTCAGGACTTGATAAATATTATGATTATGATGATGAATTTGAATACTTAAATTATGAAATTAATTTAAAAGATTATGCTTATCTTTTAATTGATAAATTAAAATATTTACTTAAAAATAAAACTGCATTATTATTTTTATTTATTATATGTTTAATAATATACTTTGTATCTGTTTTTTATTTATCAAGATATTTTATATATGAAAAAAGAACTAAAAATATATCAGAAGATTTAATTAATAAAGTTATTGTAGAAGAAAATAATACTAGTGATAATAATGAAGTTAATGTTGCATCAGCTACTAAGTTTGATGTTAATGATGATATAAATTATGCTAATACTAAATTTTTAAATATTGATTTTAATACTTTATTATTTATAAATTCTGATACTGTTGGTTGGTTAAAAATAGATAATACTAATATAAATTATCCAGTAGTAAAATCTAGTAATAATTCATATTACTTAAATCATTCTTTTGATAAAACAACAAATAAAAATGGTTGGATTTTTATGGATTATAGAAATGATTCTTCTAACTTTAATGTTAATACAATAATTTATGGTCATAATATGAGAACAGAAACTATGTTTAGTACACTTAAAAATGTAAAAGAACCATCTTGGTATGAAAATACATCTAATTTAACAATTAGATATAGTACTCCTACTATTCATACTTTATGGCAAATATTTTCTATTTATACTATAGAAAAAGAAACTAAATATTTAACAACTTCATTTTATGATGATGCAAGTTTACAATCATTTTTTAATGAAATAACACAAAGAAGTATATATGATTTTAATGTTAAATTAACTACATCAGATAAAATATTAACACTATCTACATGTGATCAAAATTCTTCTAATAAAAGATTAGTTGTACATGCTAAATTAATAAGTACAAAAGAATATTAATTTAAATTTTTATATAATGGATATCTATTTAAAATATCTTGAACTTCTCTTTTTAATTTAACACAAATTGCTTGATTACCCTTTGCTTTTAAACATTTACTTATTATTATTCCTAATTTCTTAAAATCTCCTTCTTTTAATCCTCTAGTTGTAAGAGCAGCAGTTCCAAGTCTTATACCACTTGTTATATTTGGTGATAATTCATCAAATGGTATAGGATTTTTATTTACTGTTATATTTACTTGACTTAGCATTTCTTCAGCATCTAAACCAGTTATTTCAAAGCTTTTCATTGTATCAACTAAAACCATATGATTATCTGTTCCGCAAGCTGCCAAGGATAGTCCTTCTTCTTTTAAAGTAGTTGCTAAAACATGAGCATTTTTTATAACTGAATTAATATAATTAGTAAATTCAGGTTTTAATGCTTCTTCAAAACAAACAGCTTTAGCAAGTATTGTATTCATATGTGGTCCACCTTGTATACCAGGGAAAACTATTTTATTTATTTTTTTAAATATTTCTTCATCGTTAGTAAGTATTATTCCTCCTCTAGGACCTCTTAATGTTTTATGAGTAGTTGATGAAACAACATCTGCATATAAAATAGGATTTTGATGTAATTTAGCTGCAACTAAACCTGCGATGTGAGACATATCAACCATAAGTAAAGAATTAGATTCAAGTGCTATTGATTTTAGTTTTTTAAAATCAATTTTTCTTGGATATGAACTAGCTCCAGCTACAATTAATTTTGGTTTTTCTTTTAAAGCAATTTCTCTAATTTCATCATAATTTAAAAGACCTGTTTCTTTATCAACAGTATAATTAACAATATTATAATCTATACCACTAAAACTTACTTTACTTCCATGACTAAGATGTCCACCGCAATTTAACTGCATAGATAATATTTTATCATTTGGATTTAAAAGTGCTCTATAAACTGCCATATTAGCACTTGTTCCACTATGTGGTTGAACATTAACATATTTTGCTTTAAATAATTCTTTTAACTTTATACAAGCAAGAGTTTCAGCCTCATCTACTATTTCACATCCACCATAATATCTATTAAGTGGATATCCTTCTGCATATTTATTAGTAAGTACGCTTCCAAGAGCATTTAAAACATCTATAGAAACATAATTCTCACTTGCAATTAAGTTAGCATAATTTCTTTCTCTTTCTAATTCTTTTTGTATAATATTATAAATTTCTTCCATTATTTCACACCCTATATCTCACTTAAGTCTACTTTTTCTTCTTCAATAATATCTTTAAATTCTTCTTTAAAATTTGCAAGTTCTTTCTTTTTTGTATCTTCATAAATTAATTTTGTATTATATATTGCTTTATAAAAATCTTTTATATTAACAACACTTCTATTTTCTAAATTAGCATTAGCATACACATTAGATAATAAAGTTAATGTAATATCAGGATATCTATTTCCTATTTCAAATATTCTTTTATATTCATCTGTCATTTGTGTTAAAAACTTAAATAATTTTTCTTTTATAAAATCAGTATATTCTATTTTTACACCACTATGTTTTTCATATTTTGGATATGTTCCCATTAAAATTTTTACAACATCTTCTTGTGTTGGTTCTAAAATATCAACTCTAATAAATCTTCTTAAAAACGCTCTATCTCTTAATATATATGCTTCATATTCTTCAGTTGTAGTAGCACCAATCATTTTTATTGTACCTCTATCAAGTCCTGGTTTTAACATGTTTGCAAAGTCCACATTTAAATTACTTGTATTTCTTGTAACAAGTAAATGAACCTCATCAATAAACAAAATAATATTTTCACGTTCTTTAAGTTCATCAACAAGAATTTGTAGTCTATTTTCATTTTGACCTTCACTTACAGATGTTCCAAGTAAACTTGAAATATTAACTTTTATAAGTTCAAAGTTTTTAAGAGCATTTGGTACTTGACCATGTTGCATCCTATAACCTAAGCCTTCAACAACTGCAGTTTTACCTATACCTGGTTTACCAACTAAAAGAGCACTTTTTTCAGGTGTTAGTAATATAAGAATCATATCATCTATTTCTTTATCTCTTCCAATAGCTGGATTAGTAACAAATTCTTTTCTAGATAAATTTTCTCCAAAAGTATCAAGTACACTAAATTTATCACTTTTATCATTTTGTTTTTCTTCTGAAACATCAAATTCAAGTAATTCAATATCATTATTCATGTTAATCACCCTATAATAACTATTATAACTTGTTTTTTTATTATTAACAAATAATAGTAATATCTTTTACAATTAATTTAACATTTTTATAAAAAAAAATTAAAATTTATTTACTTGAATATTTAAAATACATGTGTTAATATTAACATATATTAATAATAGTACTAAAAGGGAGGTACTTCAAATGGAAAAAAAGGATAAAATAATTATAATAGTTTTAATAGTTATCATAGTATTATGTTTAACTGCTGGTGTAGGTGGGCTTGTATATAGTAAGTCTAATGCTAAAAATAAAGCAAATTCAAAAAAGGATAATGAATATCAAATTAAAAAAATTTATTATGTAGATGATGAAGAGGTTGATACTAAACCTGTTAATCCTGAAGGTGAAATATTATATATACATAATGATGAAAAATTAACATGTTCTAATAATGTTGTTGCTATATGGGATAATGATGAATGGGATATAAAAATTCCTAAACCTAATACTGATACTACATGTAAGATTTACTTTACTAGCACAACAGCTGAAGTTGAATTTAATATAACAAATGGTTCTTTAGAAAATACTGTTTCAGAAGAAGTTCCAATTATAGAAGAAATAGATAATATTGTAGTGGCAAAGAAAAATGAAGATTTAGTACAAAAGATAAAACCTATGGAAGGTTATAAATTTGCTTCTGTTAAGTGTACTAATGATGAACAAACTAGTTGGAATGAAACTACAAATGAATTAACTATTAAAAACATTCAAACTGATACAATGTGTGAGGTTATATTTAGTATAAATACTTATGAATTAGATCTTGCTGTATCTAATGGAACTGGAGCAATTAAAAAAACTTATGACTATGAAAGTCCTATAACAATTAATGTAACACCAAATAACGGATTTGCTACTCCAACTGTAAGTTGTACTAATGACCAAACTGCTAGTTGGGAAAATAATACATTTAAGATAGAAAAACTTACTAATAATACTTCTTGTATAGTTGAGTTTAAAAAACTTAAATATTCTGTTAAGATTGTTGTTGCTGGTGGTACAATATCAGAACCTACTAAAGAAGTAGAATATGGTTCAAATGCTTCATTTACTATTAAACCTATGAGTGGATATTCTGTAAATCCTTCATCTAATAACTGTCCTAACTATGCAACAAAGAAAGAAGATGGAAATTTAATTATTACTCTTAATAATATAACATCTAATATTACTTGTGATATTACACTTGAAGCTGCTCCAATAGTTCCATCACAAGAATAATTTAAAACCGCTATTATTTAGCGGTTTTTAAATCTTTTAAATACTTTTTAATTTGTTTATCAATAAGAAGATTTAGATCTTCTTTATTTTCATATGCTTTTATAAATTCAACTATTGTTGAGGCAGTTATATTAATATTCCATACTTGTTTATATTTTAATTTATTTTTAATATTTGATGAATCTAATTTAAGTAAATTAGATTCAATATACTTTGTATTTTCTTTATAACTAGTATTAATCTTATTATCTAGTTTTTTACAAAATAATGTAGCAAGTTCTTTAGTAGTTATTATATTTTCATCATCAGGACCTATATTATAATTTCCAGCATATTTTTTATTTTTATATTGACTTTGAATAATAAGTAAATAACCATTTAAACAGTCAAGTACATGCTGGTATGGTCTTATAGAATTAGGATTTCTTAAAAATATGTTTTCTCTTTTTAAATAAGCTCTCATTATATCAGGTACTATTCTTTCTTTTGAAAAATCACCTCCTGCTATTACATTACCTGCTCTAGCAGTTGAAATTCTTGGATAATCTAAAGTAAAGAATGATTTTGAATAACTATATGTAATAAGTTCACTACAAGATTTACTATTTGAATAAGGGTCATAACCACATAATCTATCAGATTCTCTATAACCATAATTCCATTCTTCATTAAAATATACTTTATCTGTAGTTACATTTAAAAATGATTTAACTGAGGAAGTATTTCTAATTGCTTCAAGTATATTAACAGTTCCCATTATATTAATTTCAAATGTTTCTTTTGGCCTTTTATATCCTTCTATAACTATTGCTTGAGCAGCCATATGAATAACTATATCAGGTTCAAAACTTTTAACAGCAGCAAATAGCTTATCATAATCTCTAATGTCTGCATAAACTGATTTAACTTTTTTATCTAAATTAAGCAAATTATAAAGTGATTCTTCTTCTGGTTTTAAAGAATAACCCATTACATCAGCACCAGCAAAAAGTAAAACTTTACATAACCAGCTACCTTTAAATCCTGTATGTCCAGTAATAAATACTTTTTTATTCTTATAAAAACTTAAATTCATTTTTCCCAAACCTTCCATGGAGCATTATTTGTTTCTATAAGTCTTTCTAAATAATTTTTATCTTTTAATGTATCCATACATTGCCAAAAACCATCATATTTATATGCAAATAATTTACCTTCTTTAGCTAATGTTTCTAGTGGTGTTTTTTCAAGAATAGTACTATCAGAAACTAAATAATCAAATATTTTTTTATTTAATACCATATATCCACCATTAATCCATCCACCATCATCTCTTGATTTTTCAATAAAACTAGTTATTTGATTATTATTATTTAGTGTAAGAGCTCCAAATTTACCACCAGGTTTAATCGCAGTTATAGTAGCAATAGCTTTTTGAGATTTATGATATTTAACAACATCTTTTATATTAACATCACATACCCCATCTCCATATGTAAGTAAAAACTCATCATCTTTAATTAAATAATCTTTTATTCTTTTTATTCTTCCACCAGTCATAGTATCTAGACCAGTATCAATTAAAGTTACTTTCCATGGTTCTGTTTCAGTTTTATGATATATAGTTTCATTATTTACAAAGTCAAAAGTTACATCACTATTATTTAAAAAATAATTAGAAAAATAATTTTTAACTACATTTCCTTTATAACCTAAACAAATAATAAATTCATTAAATCCATAATAAGAATATTCTTTCATTATATGCCATAAAATAGGTTTACCCCCAATTTCTATCATAGGTTTTGGTATATTAACAGTTTCTTCAGATAATCTTGTTCCATATCCTCCGGCTAAAATAACAACTTTCATATGTCCTCCTTAATTTAATTATATCAAATATCATTATTATTGAAATATTTTTTTAAAAATGATAAATTTATTTCATGTGGAAAATTAAAAATGTTGAAATTAAAAATAGAATAGTTTTTGCTCCTATGGCAGGAATATCAAATATTAGTTATAGAACTATAATAAAAGAAATGGGAGCTGGTTTAGTATACTCTGAAATGATAAGTGCTAAAGGAATTATATTTGAAAATCAAAAAACTTTAGATTTACTTAAAATATCTGATTTTGAAAGGCCTATAGCTATTCAATTATTTGCATCTACTAAAGAGGATTTTACTAAAGCTGCGATTTATGTTGAAAAGCATATTAAACCAGATATAATTGACTTAAATATGGGGTGCCCTGCTCCTAAAATAGCTCTTAAAAGTTCTTCAGGGTCTTCTCTTTTAAAAAATCCTAAATTAATTGGAGAAATTGTTAAAAGTGTTACAGAAAATACTTCTACACCAATAACAGTAAAAATAAGAAGTGGATGGGATGATGAACATATAAATGCTTTAGAAGTTGCTAAAATCATTGAAGAAAATGGTGGTAGTGCTATTTGTATACATCCAAGAACTAGAAGTCAAAAATATTCTGGTAAAAGTAACTGGGATATAATAAAAAAGGTTAAAGAAAGTGTTAATATTCCTGTTATAGGAAATGGTGATATTAAAAATATATATGATGCTAAAGAAATGCTTAATTATACAAAATGTGATGCAGTAATGATAGGAAGAGCTACTCTTGGTAACCCCTGGATTATAAATGAGTGTGTAAATTTTATTGAAAATGATAAATTAATAGATATACCAAGTAATAAAGAAAAAATAGAAATGATTAAAAAACATTATAATTTACTTTTAAAAAATACAAATGAAAAACAAGCAACTTTAGAAATACGTTCTCATGCTTTATGGTATTTAAAAAATATGCCAAATAATAAAAATATAAAACTTGAAATAATTAAAGCAAAAAATAAAGATGAATTTCTTAAAATAATAAATGAATATGAAAAAACAATATAATTTTTAATATTTTTAAATTACAAAAAAATGATTATTCAAAATGATAATCATTTTTTTATAATTTACTATTCTTCAGGTTTTAAAAGAGGATACATTACTACATCTTTTATATTAGCACTATTTGTTAAAACTTGAATTAATCTATCAATTCCCATACCCCAACCAGATATAGGTGGAAGTCCATATTCCATAGCACCTATATAATCATAATCCATTTCCATTGCCTCTTCATCACCATTTGCTTTAAGTGCTGCTTGTGTTTCTAATCTTTTAGCTTGTTCAATTGGATCAACTAACTCAGAAAAACCATTTACTATTTCAGCACCATTAATAATTAATTGGAATCTATCAGTAATATCTTTTCTTTCATCATTTGCTCTAGCAAGAGGTGATAATTCAATAGGATGTTCAGTTAAATATACTGGTCCTATAATATTAGGTCTAGCTACTTTTTTATATAAATAATCAACTAAATTACCATAACCTAAATTTTCAATAGGTGTATCACTATCAAGTTCTATTTTTTCTTTGGTTATTTTATTTAATAATTTTTCTTTTGTATTATACTCTTCTATATCAATATTAGCGTATTTAAGTATTAATTCTCTAAATGTTACTGTATTCCACTTTCCACTTAAATCTATTTCTTTATCATTAATATTTATTTGTAATTTACCATAAACATTTTTTATAACTGTTTGTAAAAGGTCTCTAATAAATTCCATATTATCTTTATAATTAAAATATGATTGATATGCTTCAAGCATAGTAAAATCTTGTAAATGTGTTGCATCAATTCCTTCATTTCTAAAACATCTTGCTATTTCATAAACTCTTGGTATTCCCCCAACTATACTTCTTTTCATATATGTTTCTGGTGCTATTCTTAGATATACATCCATATCAAGAGCATTATGATGTGATTTAAAAGGTCTTGCATTTGCACCACTTGCTTTATTATTAAGAACTGGAGTTTCTACTTCATAATATCCATGTTCATCTAAATATTTTCTAATTTCACGAATTATTTTAAATCTAAGTAAAAATGTTTCTCTAGATTTTTCATTCATTATTAAATCTAAATATCTATTTCTATATATTAACTCTTCATTTGATAATCCATGAAACTTTTCAGGTAGTGGTTTTAATGCTTTACCTAAAAATTTAAAAGAATCTGCTCTTAAAGTTTTTTCACCAGTGTGAGTTGTAAATATTTCTCCCTTAACACCTATAAAATCTCCAATATCAACATAAGATTTAAAAAATTCATAAGCTTCTTCTTTAACACAGTCTATTTTAATTGAAACTTGCATATCAGCCTCAATATCTCTTAATTTAAGAAAACTTAATTTTCCCATCTTTCTCATAAATACAATTCTACCAGCTATAGAAACATCTTTTGTACCATCTTCTAATAATCTTGCTTCTTTTAAACTGTGATTAATCTCATATCTTTCTGGATAAGGATTTGTTATCTTCCTTATTTCTTCTACTTTTTCTCTTCTAACAATTTCTTGTTCTGTTAATTCTCTCATTTAATACACACTCCTACTTTGTCCTTTTTTATAAGTGAATTATATAATACTCACTTTTTTTAGTCAAATAAAAACTCATATTTTTATGAGTTTTTGGATTTTTAAGTTCTACCAACCTACAAAAGCACCAAATATAATAGCAAGTAATATGAATAAAATTAATATAATGAAGAAACTATTACCATAGCTATTACACGAATTACAATTTGTCATATTTACACCCCCTTTGTTATATAAACGCACCTAGAATTATTACTAATAAAATGAATAAAACTAATGCAAATGCTGCTCCTGAAATTCCATTATTATTATGTGTATTTGCGCAATTCATAAACATTCCTCCTTTTTTATATTTACATTTATATAATACACAATTTAATTTTTTATGTGAGTGCTTATATTGTATTTTAGTAAACTTTATTGTATGATATTATCTAAAGAGGAGGTAATTATGAAAAAAATAAGTTTAATTTGTTTAACATGTATTTTACTTTTAACTGCTTGTGGTAAAGTTGAATTAATTGATGGTAATGCTAAAATTGTATCATTTAAAGATGAGGAAGGAATTAGTGCTGAATCACTATATGAAACTTTAAAAGAAGCTTATGGTATTGATTATTTAGTAGATATGATAGATACATATTTACTTGATAAAGAATATGATGAAACTGATACTGAAAATGAGTATATTAAACAAGTTGTAAATTCTATAAAAGATGCTGCTGAAAAATATGATATTGAATTTGAAGACTATATTAAACAATATTATGGAGTTGTAAATGAAAGTGGTTTAAAAGAATTCATTAGATTAAATTATAGAAGAAATTTATACTTATCAGATTATGCTAAAACATTAGTAACTGATAAACAAATTAATGAATACTATGAAACAACTGCTGTTGGAGATATGAAAGTTAAACATATTTTAATTATGCCAGATTCTGATAGTGATGCTACTACTGAAGAACAAGAAGAAGCTGAAAATGAAGCACTTCAAACTGCTAAAGATATTATTAAAAAATTAGATGCAGGTGAAGATTTCTCAGAACTTGCTAAAGAATATTCAGATGATACAGCATCTGCATCAAATGGTGGTGAACTTGATTACTTTAATAGAGGAGAAATGGATGAAAACTTTGAAGAAGCAAGTGTTAATCTAGAAGTTGGAAAGTATACAACTTCTCCAGTTAAATCAAGTTATGGATATCATATTATATATAAAGTAGATCAAAAAGAAAAAGATTCTCTTGAGAATATAAAAGATGAAATAATAGATACTATTTCAGAAGAATTAATATCTTCAACTGCAAATATCTATTATAATAGTTTACAAAATTTAAGAGAAAAATATGATATGGAAATTATAGATTCTGAACTTAAAAGTGATTATTCAAACTATTTATTAAGTTTAACATCTGAATAAAAAAAGTTAAAAATTATTTAACTTTTTTTATTTGAAAAAATCTCTTTTATTAAAACTTGAACTAGCAAATCTAAAAAATGCTCTTGTAGATGTAAGCCAAGCAAATTTAACATTATTCTTTTTATTTTTAATAATTTTATCTACCATGAAATTTGCAATTGTTTCTGGATAATCACCTAATATATTATATACTTTTTTTGTTTTTTCTGATAATTCAATTTTATCTTTATCGCCAAGTGATGTAGTAATAAAATTAGTAATCATAATACCAGGAGTAATTTTTCCTATTAAAACATTATTATTCATTTCTTTACATTCATGAGCAAGTGCCTCTGTAAAATATGTAATTGCTCTTTTTGTAGTTCCATAAATTGATAAACCAGTCATTAAAGAATTATTACTTCCAAAACCTTCTACATTATATATTTGACCACTATGTTGATTATTCATTACATTCATAATCAACCTTGAGCATAAAATTGTTCCTTTTAAATCTATATCTATTAATCTATTTATATCATTTTGTTCTAATTGCCATATAGGTAAATTTGGTTGATTAACTCCAGCATTATTTATCCATATATCTATAGTATTAGTTTCTTTTAAAGTATTATCTATTAATCTTTTTACATCATCTTCATTAGTAATATCACAGTGAAAAGATAGTATCTTAGCATCACTTTTAATATTATTTAATTTATTTACTGCTTCTTGTAAATATTTTTCATTTACATCACAAACTACAACATTAAAATTATTCTTTCTAAATAACTCTATCATAGCATAACCAAATCCTCTAGCACTTCCTGTAATAACTACTGTTTTCATATAATCACATCCTTAATTATATATTATAAAATATTTAGAAATATATCTACTTTTTTTTATTTTAATTTACAATATTAATTCTTTCTAAAAAATATTTTATAAAATATAAATTCTAATATAAATACTATACTAATTATAATTATTTTTAATTTATTTCTTTCTGATGTACTCATTACTATATTATTATTATTTTTAGAATTACTTGTATTATTAAATACTTCTTTTATTTTATTAACATTAACTCTATAAATAGTTTTATTTTTATTATCTTTAGAATAAACAGTTATAGTAATTTGATTATCTTTATATTTTAAATTATCATTACCAGTTAAAACTACTTTAGCATTATCATCTTCTAATTCATAATTAATATTTAACTGTTCTTCATAATCTATATTTATATAATAATTTAATATATTTGAATTTAACTTTATATCATACCCTTCAATTTCTAAAGATGATAACTTTGAACTATTTATATATTCATCTTTATTATAATTTTTATAAACTATTATTTCATATTTATTTATTTTATTATCTTTATTTTCTACTTCAAGTAAAAATGTATTTAATCCATTAGTTATATTATATGTGCCAGTACCTATTACATTAATCTCATCATCAGAAAGAATAGCACTTATAACTACTTCAGTTGTATTTTCATTTACATAAACATTATATTTACTTATATTTTTATTAAATCTAGGTGATAAATTAAAATTATCAACTTTAATATTTTCAAGTGCATTTACTTTTACAAATAAAAAGAAAGTTAATACTACTATAAAAGACATATATACTTTCTTCATATTTCACTCCTATTCAATTACTTTAAGGATTTGTTTTTCTAATTGTTTTTGTGTATCTTCTATTAAAAATGCACTTCTACATGTTTCAGATATTTTAGGAACACTTTTGTTGAAAAATATTGTACATAGTATATCTCCTCTTGATACTTTTTCACCAACAGTCTTTTCAAGTTTTATTCCAACAGCGTAGTCAATAACATCTGAACCATTTTTTCTTGATGCTCCAAGGTCAGAGCATAATTGTGCTAAAATTTTACTATCTATGTTATTTATAAAGCCATCTCTTTCAGTTTTAATAACCATCTTTTTAGCATAGTCTTTTAAGCTATTTAAACTACCACCTTGGGCTTCTATCCATTCATAAAATCTTGATTTTGCACTTGCGTTTGCTATAACTTCTAGTACTTGTTTATTTGCTTCTTCAAAACTTATGTTCTTTCCTATTTTAACCATAGTTGATGCTAAATATACTACTAATTCACAAAATCTTTTATCATATATACCATTAAAAAATTCTATTGCTTCTTTTACTTCTAAAACATTTCCTATACTTTTACCTACTGGATATGTCATATTTGTAAGTACACATACAATTTTTTTATTAAATTTTTTACCAACTTCTATCATAGTATTAGCAAGTATAGTAGCTTCTTCAATATCTTTCATAAATGCACCACTACCAACTTTTAAATCAATAACAATGTTATTAGCACCACTTGCTATTTTCTTACTTAAAATACTACTTACTATTAGTGGTATAGAATCTACTAATTTTGTTTTATCTCTAAGAGCATATATCATTTTATCTGCTTTAGCAACATCATCAGATTGTGCAACTACTGCCATATCTATTTTTTTAAGTTGTGCCATTAAAGTTTCATTATCTAAATTAACTTTATATCCATATATACTTTCTAGTTTATCAATAGTACCACCAGTTAATCCTAAAGACCTTCCACTCATTTTAGGAATAGTTAAACCTAAAGATGAGACAATAGGAAGAAGTACTAAAGTTGTTTTATCTCCAACACCACCTGTAGAATGTTTATCTACTAAGGTTTTATTTAAACTAGAAAAATCAAGTATCTTTCCACTTTTAACCATAACATCAGTTAAAGCATATATTTCATCAATAGTCATTCCATAATCATAAATTGTTTGAAGAAAAGTTTTCATAATTTCTTCATTAATAGTACCATTTATAAAAGAATTAACTACAAATTGTATTTCTGCATAATTTAATGGTTCATTTACTTGTTTTTTTAATATAACATTAATATCCATATTCTCACCTACTATAAAGATAACACAAAGAAAAGAAAAAAGATATCACTTTTTTCTTTTCTTGATATCTTGCTTTACTAATTTTATAAATTTATTTGGTTCTTCAAGTATTGCAGAAGCAACTTCTTTATTAGTTCTTAATTTCCTCATAAAAATTATTTCTGCATCAGATAAATTCATTTTATATTTTCTTTCTTTAACAGTTTGTTCTACAATACCTTTTTCATCATCAAAAAGGCTTTCTACTTTAACACCAAAAAATTTAGACATATCTAAAACATTTTCAAGTGTTGGAGTTCTAGTTCCTTTTTCATAACAACATATACTTGATTTTGTTACTCCTAGTATTTCTCCTAATTCATTTTGTGTTAAATTTTTGTCGGTTCTAAGTTGTTTTAAATAATTTCCATTAAACATTTAAAGTTCACCTCAACAACGATATTATAAATAAGTTTTTATATAAAATCAAGGAATTTTAAATAAATAAAAATAGCAATTTAATAAATAAAATTACTATTTTTATTAATCATAAAATATTTAAAATTAATTAATACTTTCTTCAGTCTTTTTATTAGATAAAAAGGTTACTTTTTCTGCGATAATATCTACTGAATATTTTGTATTTCCATCAACTTCATAACTACTTGATTGAAGTCTTCCTTTTATACCTACTAAATCTCCTTTTTTACAATACTCAGTTGTACTTTCAGCAACTCCATTCCATAAAACACACCTAATAAAATCTGTTTCATATTTTCCATCAATATTTTTAAATGACCTATTAACTGCGACTACAACTTGAGTCATTTTTTTACCACTTTCAGTAGTTACTACCTCAGGGTCTTTTGTAAGCCTCCCAACTATTATACTTTGATTTAACATATTCCTCCTTTCATTTAGGAATATATCATATTATTTAAAGTCTTGCTTTTATATAAAATTCTATTTTTTATTAAATAAAATTTTTAATATTTTATTATTATTCTATTATATTTATTTTTTTATATATAAAATATTATTTAATATTTAATAATTAAAGTTGTTGTTTTACAAATGAAAGTATTTCTTCATAATTAGATAAAACTTTAATTAGTTCATCTATCTCTTCATATGAGTTATAAAAACTTAAACTTATTCTAACAGTATCTTCTATATTCTTTTCTTCATGGAGCATCTTAACACAATGTTTTCCACTTCTTACACATATATTTTTAGAATTTAAATATAATCCTAAATCTCCTGATAAGATATTATTTACATTAATTAATACAATATTAGCCTCACTACCATTATTATAAATTTTTACATGTTCAATTTGATTTAATTTTCTAAGCAAATAATCTTTTAAATAATCTTCATGTCTTTTAATATTATCAATACCAATTTTATTAATAAAAGAAATAGCACTTTTAAATCCTATTATTGCACTAATATTCTGTGTTCCTGCCTCAAATCTATAAGGAATTGGTAAAAGAGATATAGAATCTTCAGAAAAATCTTTATTCATTCCACCACCAAATCTAACTGGCATCATTTTTTTTAATAATTCATATTTTCCATACAATACGCCAAGTCCCATTGGTCCATACATCTTATGAGCAGAAAATGCTAAAAAATCAGCATCCATTTTAAGAACATCAGTTTTAATATGACCAACACTTTGAGATGCATCTACAACAACATAAATTCCATTATTATGTGCATAAGAAGATATCTTTTCTATATCTCTAACATCACCAATAGTATTTGTAATTGAAGCAAGACTAATAACTTTTGTTTTTTCAGTAATTGTTTTTATAACATTTTCTATTGTTATTTTATTATTTTCATCAAGTGGTACATATTTTATTTTTAATTTTTTCTTTTCAGCAAGTACCATCCACGGAAGTATATTAGAAGCATGCTCGCTTTTACTAAGAATTATTTCATCACCAAAATTTAAATAATATTCAAAAAAACCATTAACTATCATATTAAGTGAATCTGTTGTGCCATAAGTAAACACTATTTCATCTTTACTTCTAGCATGAATAAATTTACTAACTAATTCTCTAGTTTCATCTATAATATCATTTACTTTAAAAGAAATATTATAATCTCCTCTATTTGCATTTGAAGAATAATTTTTATAATAATCATCCATAGCATCAATAACTTCATCTGGTTTATATGTAGTTGCTGCGTTATCAAAATATATTATATTTTTATTTTTCATTGAAAAACACTTATCATAATTCATTTTATCACCTTCTCATATTTAATTTATGATAAGTTTTTTCATACATTTATAATAAAAACATATTTAATTGAAAATTTTAATGGTTTTAGATATAATGTTTTTAGGTGAATTATATGAATGATTGTTTATTTTGTAAAATAGTTAATAATGAAATTAAGTCTTATACAGTATATGAAGATAATACTTTTAAAGTTATATTAGATGTAAATCCTATAAGTAATGGTCATATGTTAATTATTCCAAAAAAGCATATTTTAAATTGCCAAGATATTGATGATGAAACATTTTCAAAAATGAATAATATAATTAAAAATATGCATTTATTATTAGAAAATAAATTACATATTAATGGATTAAAATTAGTTCAAAATAATGGTATTGCACAAGAAGTTAAACATTATCATATGCATTTAACTCCCGTATATAATGAAAAACAAAATAAAGAAAATATAGAAATTATTTATAATAAATTAAAATAAATAATAATTGTAATTAAATTATTATTTATTTTTTTTATAAAATATAACTTTAAACGTAGTATATCCATTTTTACTACTTGCACTTATTTTACCACCATGATTTAATACTATTTTTTTAGCAATTGATAAACCTAAACCATAATTATTATTATTTCTATTTCTTGATGTATCTATTTTATAAAATCTTTCAAATATTTTTTCTTCATCTTGTTTTGATATTTCTAAACCTTTATTTTTAACTTCAAAAATTATTTGTTTATTATCACTTTTTAAATTAACTTTAACTTTTCCATTAGCATCACTATATTTAATAGCATTATCTAATAAAATTCCAACTAGTTGTTTAATTTCATCTTGATTACATTTAAGATAAATATTATCTGTAATATCATATTCTAATTTTACTTTTTTTTCATAGAATAAACTTTCAAATGTTAATACAGATGACTCTACAATATTTGAAATATTCTCATTACTCATAACAACTTCTTTAGTATTTTCAAGTGATGCTAAATCTAATAAATCTTTAACTAACTTACTCATTCTTTCAGATTCATTTCTTATATTCTTTATCCACTTTTCATCTTTATTACTATAGTAAGCATCTGTACTTGTTAATATTACAGATAATGGGGTTTTAAGTTCATGAGAAGCATCTTCAATAAATTTTTTTTGTTTTTCAAATGATTTTTCTACAGGTTCTGTTACCCACTTTGTTAAAAAATAACAAACAAAATAAACTATAATCTCTACTGATAAAAATATAACTAATGTATTTATTAAAATAACTTTAAGTTCTTTATTAGTTTTAGTATTATCAACTATAACTAAAGTATCATTATTATAAAAATATGAAAATTTATTAGTATATAAATTACCTATATAATATTTTTTAGTATTATTATTAATTATATCTGTTGCTACTTCAAGAAGTTTTTCTTCATCAATAGTATCACTTGTAGTATTATTTATAATTTTCATAGTATTATTATTAATTATTATTGTATATACAGTAGAATCTAAGAATATATTTCTAACATCAATATTATCTACATCTTTTTGTATTTTCTTAATAAATATTGGCCCATTTAATATTTCTTCTACTCTTGATTTATATAAATTATAATTTCTTATATTAGTAATTAACAACATTAAAATTATAAAAACTGATAAAATAGAAAATATAATAGAAAATACTTTAATCTTTAGTTTTTTCATTCAAAACCTCCATTTTATATCCCATATTTCTAATAGCTTTTATTTGAACATTAGATTTAATAAGTTTTAATTTTCTTCTTATAAAAGAAATATATGCCTCTAAAGTATTAATTTCTGTTTCTGTATCAAAACCCCAAACTTTATTAAATATTAATTCTTTATCTAATATTTGATTAGGATTTTTCATAAATAATTCTAATAAATATAGTTCTTTTCCTATAACATTTACATTTAAATTAGTAATTGAATTTGATAAATTTGAATTTTTAATATTTAAGTTTAAATCTGACAGAGAAATTATATTATTATTTTTAAAATTATTCTTACGAAGTTGTACATTTATTCTTGCAAGTAATTCTTCCATATGAAAAGGTTTTGTTAAATAATCATCTGCCCCAGAATTAAAACCTACCATTTTATCATCAATAGTAGTTTTAGCAGTTAACATTAATATTTTTGCATCTATATTATTCTTTTTTATTTCTTTTAATATTTCAAAGCCATTAATACTAGGAAGCATAACATCAAGTATTATTAAATCATAAGTATTAGAAAGTGCACAATAAAGTCCTTCTTCTCCATCTGTTTCAATATCTACTGCATATTTTTCCTTTATTAATAAAGTTTTAATAGCATCTGCTAAATTAAATTCATCTTCTATTATCAATATTTTCATACTACCTCACATTAACAATATTAAATAAAATTTCTTAAATAAAACTTAAATTATAATATAAGTAAATTATATTTAAATAATAAAATAATTCTTACAAAAAGTATACATAATTTTATATTTTCTATCAAGAAAAAAAGAACATAAAGTTCTTTATAAATTATTAGTATTAGTTGTTAATTTTATTTTAGTATTATATTCTTTTGAATTTCTATAGTAAGTAATTGTTACTTCATCACCTATTTTATATTTATATAATTCATATCTTAAATATGCTATATTAGAAACTTCTACATCATTTATTTTTGTTATAACATCTTCAGATGATAATCCTGCTTTTTCAGCACTACTATCTTTTTCAACATCAACAATTACTACACCACTTGTTAAATTTGAATTATTATTTTTTCTATTATAACCATAGTAGTTAGTTGCTGATACATTCATCATTGTAATTCCTAAGTAAGGATAATTAGTTGTTTCTCCATTTATAATTGCATCTGCTTTTTCTATAGCGGTTTCAATTGGTATTGCAAATCCCATTCCTTCAACACCAGAAGCTGTAATTTTAGCTGATATTATACCTATTACTTCTCCATTTGCATTTGAAAGTGGTCCACCAGAATTACCAGAATTAACCGCAGCATCTGTTTGTATTACATTTAAAATATAATCACTACTAGTAGAATTTGTAAGAGAAATTTCAACTAGTCTTTCTTTTCCAGATATAATACCTCTTGTTACAGTCCAAGAATATGTACTTCCAAGTGGAGTTCCTACTGCGAAAACTGTATCTCCAGGATTAAGATCACTAGATGTAGCAAGTGTAACTGCTTCAATATTATCTTTATTTTTAACTTTCAAAATAGCTATGTCTGAATAAACATCTGAGCCTACAAGTGTTGCTTCAGCAGTTTCTCCATCTGTATATGTGATTTTATAATTATTTCCATCTTCTGTCACATGATTATTAGTCATTATATACATTACATCATCATCTTTTTTATAAATAAAACCACTACCAGATGAGTATAAACTATCATTTTTATAAGTACTAACAACAACAACTGAATCATAAACCTTATTTACTGCTTCTGCTATTCCGGTATCTGTTATAGTAACATCCTTTACTACTTTAGTTACGTTTTCTGTAAAAAGTTTAGGAAAGTTTGTAATAATTAAATATGAACTAGCTATTCCTAAACAAAAAGTTAGAAAACTTACTAATATTATAGCTAAAATTTTATTATTTTTAACATTATTAATTTTTTTCTCCATTTTATCACCTCTGTAAATTATTATATTGTTTAAAACTTAAATAAAACTTAAATTTATTAAATCTTTTCTTTTTTAAGAGTTAATGTATTAATAGTAACTGTTAAACTACTTAACATCATTGCTAAACTTGCTATCTCTGGATTAATAATAATTCCAATTGGTCTTAATATTCCTATAGATATAGGTATCATAAGTATATTATAGAAAAATGCCCAAAATAAATTTTGTTTAATTTTTCTTATTGTTTTATTACTTAAATCAATTAATTTAATTATTGATTTTAAATTATTATTAATGAGTATTACATCAGCTGAATTAATAGCAATATCTGTTGCATTTTTAATACTAATTGCTATATCAGAAACTGTTAATGCTAAACTATCATTAATTCCATCACCACACATTGCTACTATTTTATTTTCTTTTTGTATTTTTTTAATAATTTCTGATTTTTCTTTTGGAAGAACATCTGCTACTACATTATCTATTTTTAATTCTTTTGCTACCTCATTAGCAGTCTCTTTATTATCACCAGTTAATAAAACAATATCTATATTTCTCATTTTTAACTCATTAATAACTTCTTTAGCCTCTTTTCTTATCTTATCTTTTATTCCAATTAAAGCTACTATTTCATTATTAAATACAACATAAACAATTAAGCATGATTTTTTTAATAATTCTTTTTCATCTAAAATATGATTATTTTCTATTTTATATTTAGAAAGTATCTTTTGATTACCTATAATTATTTTATTATTATTTATTTTACCAATAATTCCATATCCAGGTAAATTTTTAATATCGCTAGTATTTAAATTTTCTAATTTATTTTTAATTATATAAGATTTAAAAACATTTGAAATAGGATGAACAGATTCTTTTTCAATACTTGCTACTATTTGTAATATAAAGTCATTAGTTAAATTACTGTAATTAAATACTTTATATATTTTTAGTTTAGCATATGTAAGTGTCCCTGTTTTGTCGAAAACAATAGTTTTTATTTTAGATGCATTTTCTATTATTTCACTATTTTTAACTAATATTTTGTTTTTAGCAAATATTCCATTACTAACTACAACCGCAAGCGGTGTTGCAAGTCCTAAACTACATGGGCAAGCAATTACTAAAATATTTATAAATGTAATAATACTAGTATTTAAATCAAAGCCAATTAATAAATAAATACTAAAAGTTAATAAAGCAATTATAATTATTATATAAACAAAATATCTACATATATTATCTGCTAATCTAGAGATTTTAGGTTTAGTATTACTAGCTTCCATAATTAATCTTATCATTTGTGAAACTGTAGATTCTTTTCCAATTTTTTGAGCAACATATTTTATTGTACTAGTTAAATTAATACTACCTGCTATTATAGAATCTTTAATAGTTTTCTTTACTGGTTTACTTTCACCAGTTATAAAAGACTGGTCAATATATGATTTACCTTCTATAATTTCTCCATCTGCTGCAATTTTTTCACCACATTTAGAAATTAAAATATCACCTTTTTTTATTTCATCTAAAGTAACTATCATTTCTTTATTATTCTTTATAATAACTGCTTCATTAGGTGTAATTTGTGATAAATCTTTGATAGCATCTTTTGTTTTAT
>CAVCAD010000059.1:0-3721 GCA_963600145.1 Bacteroidaceae bacterium | reverse complement strand
TTCTTTTTGACCAGCTGCTTCATTTTCATAGTTTACATCTTCAACATTTCCTGAGTGTCCATAATCTTGATGTTCAATTACAACTTCTTCTTTTACTTCTTCTTCTTTGTCTTCTTTATTTATTTCAACAATACCTGTATTTTCTTCTCTAAGTTTTTCTTTTTCTTGTTCTATCACAGGGTCAGCATAATGTTCTATTTCCTCACATTCAGTTGGAGCTTGCGTTGGTGCTTGCGTTGGTGCTTGCGTAGGAGCCTGAGTTGGAGCTTGAGTTGGAGCCTGAGTTGGTGATACCGGAGTAGGATCAGGTCCATTAAATGGAAGTGGTTCTATATAAGGAAGTGGATTTAAAACAGGCATATCAACAACTGGGCTTCCACAAACAGGTGGCTGACAACAACTATTACTATTTATTGCTGCGACTATTCTTTCTGATGCTCTATTAATTGAATTAGATATTCTATCTGCTCCTGACTTAATAGATGCTACACCCCAAGCAGCTAATCCTGCAAATAAAATATTTCTAAATTTTTTAGAAGCAAGAAATTTAACAACTTTTTCTTTTAATGATAATTTTGCTGGTACTGGAGTTATTACAGTCTTTTTTTCTTTAACCTTTTCTGGTTCATTATATATAACTGTTTCTTCCTCTTTTTCTTTTTCTTCTTTTTCTTCAACTTTTGGATTTTTTACATCAAAATCATCATCAGATAAACCAGCAAAAACATAACTACTTTTTTTGTTTTCTTCTTCCTTTGGTTTATTAGTTTTTTCATTAACTACTTCATCTGTTTGTTTTTTATTTTCTTTAACAGAATAATTATTCATAAATGTTTCAAAACTATTCTTTATTTCTTCTTCAGAATTATATTTACCAGTTTTAATTCCATCAATTAATTCTTCAAAATATATAATTGGATTATATTTTTCTTCTTCTTTTAATTTTTCTAATTTACTTTGTAATTTAATATATTCTGGATTATTTAATACTTTTATACTATTTACTTTAGAATTAAAATTATTAATATCATTTTTTAATATAGATAAATTACTATCTACTAGACTAACTCTTTGTTTATTTAAATCAATTATATCATTTATATCTTTTATATATGATAAATTATTACTTATTAACAACATTAATCTACTTTTTCTTGCATCATCAGTAGTATTATTTAATTCTGTTTGATATTCTTGATTTCTAATTTCTAAATTCTTTATAACATTTGAGCAATCTTCAATAGCTTTTAAAGAAGATTCTTTTTCAGTATTCAAACTTTTTTCAAGTTCTCTTCTATTATTTAATTCTGATGTATATATATTTAATATACTTTTATCATCATCGCTTAAATAATCTTCATTATCAGCAGAAAAAGAAGAAATTCTTTCATTAACTTCATCAATATTTCTTCTAATTTCATTTAATGCTTCAGTTGCAGCATTTCCATATCTTTCAAGATAACTTGCTTTTAATTCTTCAGTTTCTCTAATAAGTTCATTTATTCTTTCCTCGTTCATAAAGTCCTCCTACTTCTTATTCCTAATGTACATTTGAACATCAGATTTTAATTCACCAATAGTAAATATATCATTAATGCTATTTATTTCATAACCTTTTGCTTTTAATACTGAAACTAATTCTTCAGCAGTTAAATATTTATCTGATATATTATTCCAGTTATCACTTGTTGAGCCTATTATTTCTCTAATTGTTACTTTTGTTTTTGTATCTACAGCCTTATTATCTGCTTTTGTAAGAACTGTTGTAGTCCAGCCACTCCAATCTGTCCATCTATAATCATTAGTTCTAACTGCTGATGCTTCAGGTGCATTTATAGAATAACTAACAGTTACAGCAGACAATAATTTGTAATATCTATAACCAGTTGTTGTTGTGTTTGTATCAGCAATATAACCAGATGCAGGAGCAGATGCATAATAACTATTTGTGCCTGTTGAAGTTGAACTTCCATTTGGATAATAACTTCTTACTTCAGTTCCTTCATATTTATACCAGCGATAGAATGTAACAGGATTTTTAAGATTTTCACAAACATCATCAGTTCCTACGCAAGCATCTCCGCTATAATTCCAGTTTCCATACTCACCACAACTATCACGAGTTGTTTTTAATAAATATGGAGCAGGACAACTATAACATGTTTCTTCTTTTTTTACCCAACTAGCTCCACCATCGCATGAATATTTTGTTTCTTTAAGTACACTATAATTTTCTTTACCAGTTTCTTTACCACAAGGAATTGTTGTTACATTTTGATATTTTGAACCATTAGGATCGGCACATACATACCAAGTTGTTGTGCTTTTAGCAGTAGGTTTTGCTTTTTCTGTCCAAGTTCTTGTTCTACTTTTTAAAACATATCCATCTTCATGATAAGGATAACCAGGTACTGCATCTATGCTAAATAACTTATATCCATTTGAATCTAAAGCATAAATTTTTGTTCCATCTTTATTTTCAATTTTATAATATTTTGAAACAGTCTTTGCTGAAGAATCATCTCTATAACTATACTCACTATTAGGAGCAGAAATAAAATATGTATTATTATTTAAATAATATTCTTTAGCATATGTATTCCATTTATATTCTTTATATCTTTCTCTATAATATGTTATTTTATTTACTAATTTATATTCTGAATATGGTATATCAGTACTCCAATATTCTTCTTCATCACCGTAAATAACATTTCCATTAGAACCATTAAATGATTTAGCTAAGAATTTGAATTTAACATCTGTTATATCTTCTATAACATCACTAAGTTTTCCTTCTTCCCAATCTGTATATAAATCATCACTTACTATACTATCACAGACTAAAATTGGAACATATTGTTGTTTTTTATTTTCAAGCATACAAACTTTAACATAAGTATTTTCTGCATTACACTCATTAAACATTTCACCATCTAAATAATTATCTGTAAGCAATTTACTTAATGTTACTTCACTACATGAACCATAATTTACAGGAAGTTCATCAGGGTTACTTTCATAATAATTTTTACCAGCATCTAATAAAATCTTTTCTAAATCTGTTTGTTTATTTTGTGATTTTTTACTACATCCTCTTACTAATAAAAGTACTATGATTATTACTATTATTACTAGTGCAATAATACCAATACCAACTACAAAAGAAGATTTACCCTCTGCTTCTTTCTCTTCTTTTAATTGTTTTGAAACCTCTTCTTTGATTTCATCTTTTTCTCTTTTTTCACTCATAATAAAACTCCAATCTAAAAATTTATACACTAATTGTACCACAAAATCTAAAAAATGCAAGGTTCCACCTTGCATTATATATTATTATAAATACTTTAAATTTATTCTATTTTAATATAATTTCACTAACATCTTTACTTATTAAATAATTATAATCATTTATCTCATATAACTTTTTTTCATTTACTATAATTTTACTATTAGAATAATCTATATCTAAAATCTTTAATACTTCATTAAGATTACTACCTATTTTTACTTTTATATTATATTTTATTTTATTTTTTATATTAATAGTAATATAAGTTTCTGTTAAACATTTATTTCTTATCAAAATATAATATAATTCATAAAATTTACGTAAATCAATAGTTAAATGTTTACCATAATCATTTGATTTTTTAACTAAATTAAAGTTTAAATAACTTCCTATATAATTATTTAATTTACTAATATTATTTTTATTTTT
>CAVCAD010000058.1:0-3200 GCA_963600145.1 Bacteroidaceae bacterium | reverse complement strand
TAAAATTTTAGTTTTAATTAAATTAATTTTTTTATTTGCTTGTTTTTTTGCTATATTTTTTAATCTTTGATTTATTGTATTTCCTAAATTACCTTTATTTCTATTTTTACTTTCTTCAAGAGAATCGTTTTTTGGAAGTGAGCTAGTTCTATTTTCTTCTTCATCAGAATCCATATTTACTTCTTTTATATTATTTAATCCATTCAAAAAAGAATTGGCTTTACCAATTTTAGATGATAAATTACTAACATCATTTTTATTAGAAATAGGATTTATATTATTTTTATCATATAAATTATTTGAATAATTTAATTGTCCTGATAATTTTTCATCAGGTTCTGAAGAAGCAACAGAATCTTCTAAAACTTCAAAATCTTCTTCACTTTTTTCTATTTCTTTATCATCTGATTCCATTGCTTCTACTCCTTCCTTAATTTATTTTATAGTCCCCCACCACTACCAAATGATTCTAATTCTTGTTGTGTAACTATTACACTTATAACCATTCTTTTATCTCCACACACAAATAGTGCTTCACCTTGATTATATCTTTTAATTGAAGTTTTTTCTTGTTCATTTAAATCTATAAGTTTACTTAAATCTTCAACTGCTTGTTTTTTAAGACCCATAACCAAATAATAAGATGCATTATCAAATATTGCTTTACCATGAACAATTACTTCTGGTGCCGCAAAGTCTGTTGGTTGTTGTGTAATTATTATTGTACCAGTATTATACTTTCTACTTCTTCTTTGAACTTGTGCTAAGAACTCAGCTCCAAGAGTATTTCTATCAGCAAGTAATACGTGTGCCTCATCCACCATCAATATTGTATTTACACTCTTATCCAAGCATAATCCCCATGCATACTTTAATATATTAAAGAAAAGTGCATTTTTAATAGTAGAATCAGAATTCATAAGCTCTTTTAAATTAAATACTATGAAATCACTATTACTTTTTATTGTTGTATGACCAGTAAAGAAATATCTAAGTTCTTTAGTAAGAGGTCTAATTTTTAATTCTAGTCTTTCTAAAATATCTTTTTCATGTGTTTTTTCTGTCATAGACAGAAGTCTTCCTTTTATAGTCGCATATACATCATCAAATGTTGGATAATCTGCACTTGTAAATTTAGTAAAATCAGTATTTTCATTAATTTTAAATCTTTGATATGTATCTTGTACAATTTCTACAAATAGTGCTAAAACATCTTCTTCAATTGATGGGCTATAATATTTCATAAATGCTTTTAAGTGTTGCAAAGAACCTGCTAAAATTGTATAGCCTAATCCTTGTGCTATTTCTTCTTCATCGGCATCTACTATTATTTCTAATGGGTTTATCATACCAAATTCGCCACCACGGCCTAAATCAATAAAGTCTCCACCAAAGTTTTTAGTCATTTCTTCAAGTTCGCCTTCAGGGTCTATCGCAACTATTTTATGACCATTTCTTATATTAGTTCTAAGAAGTAATTTCGCAGCAGTTGATTTACCACTACCTGATGTACCAAGTAAAATCATATTAGCATTATTTCTATTATGTTCTTTCTTTATTTGATATAAAAATTGATTAAATAATATAATACCACCTGAAAAATCCACTCCAAGTAAGCATGAAAGACCAGGGTCTTTTATACTATCAAATACAAATGGATACATCGCAGCAATACTTACTGATGGTATTGGAGTTCCTATTCTTTCTTCTATATCAGATGCTGGATAAAAAGGTAAACAACTTTTCATAATTTTTTCTAGTTCAAATCTTAGAATAGTTCCTCTCATACCAAGTGCATCTAAATAATTCTTAACTTGTACTTTTTTATTATCCAATTCTTCTTTAGAATCTGCCATTATAAGTAAGTGCATTTGAAAATCAAATATTCTTGCTTGAGTAGCTGTTAACATACTAATAAAGTTTTCAAGAGTTTCATAATCTTGTCTTATTTTTTCTTGAACAGTTTTATCATTTTCATTAGCATATCTCATTTTTAAATCAGCAAGTTCTTTATTAAGCATCTTAGCAAGAGTACCAAATTGAATTGGTAAATGTTTTATAATTATTTTAACTCCACCTATCTGAGATAGATTAGATAAATAACCACGATTTATCATTCTAGGATAACCTATTATAGTCATTATAGTACAATACTTATCACTAATAACCATTTCACTAGATTTAAATTGTAATCCTTTTGGAGCTATTTGACTTGCGAAATTAAGTGAACTCATATTCCCATCACCGTCCCAAAATCTGTTGTAGCACCGGCATTCATTATTCCATCAAGAAGAACCCTTAAATCATCATTACTTGTTTGTTTAGCATCAAGTCCACATAAAAGTAAATTTGATACTAAAGAACGTATTCTCTTTTGAATAACCTCCGGTCTTTTATCTTTAAATAGAATAAAATATTCTGTATCAGTTACATTTATTTCTTTTCCCATAAACATATTAGCTTTATTCAAATCTTCTTTAATTAATTTTCTTATAGTAGGCATTTGAGTTGAATTATAAAGAAGTTGTAATTGACTCAAATATACATTAATATCAACAGGTCTATCAGCAATAAATAGCCAAAATTCATAATCAATTGTATTATAAAAATTTCTTAAGTTTAAAATTGCATTAGTCTGTGCATCTTCTTCCATAATAAATATGTTTTTAGGTTGAATTTTAACTCCTGTTACTAATTGGCCATTATTTAATACATAAGATCCATTAGCAATAGTTTTAATTGGTAAAAAACTTTCAGCATATTTACTTTGTTTAGTTTTATTTCCTTTCGTCAAACTCATCTCTTACACACCATCCTTTCCAAATATATATCCTTCTTCTTGTGAAGAATAAATATACCTCTCTTAAGAGAACTCCTACATTGTGGTAATTACCAAAAGGAGTTGTGAGCAAAACCCCAAGGCCTCCTGGAGCTAACTTGATAAATACTTCTATAGCACTATCACCAGAAAAAGCAAAGAAAAATATAAGAGAAAACACAAGGCCTGTTCCAACTATAAGTAAATCAATAGGCCTATATAAATTAAATATAAGCGTTCCCCTTTTAGAATTGGCTGGTATTAAAAATTTATCCATAATATTTTATTTCCTTTCTTAAATATTTTCTTTATTATTATAAATATTTCTTACTTCTTGTTGACTTTGAAAATCTGCCATTAAATTTGGTGAATCATCTATAGT
>CAVCAD010000057.1:0-22258 GCA_963600145.1 Bacteroidaceae bacterium | reverse complement strand
ACTGCTGTTTCACATGTATTACTTTCATATGAAGTATCTTCTTCCATTGATGAATATGGAATATATTCACCTTGTACTATTACTTTAGCAGCAAAATATGTATCTTGAACACCATTTGGTGCATCTTCTTTTACCCATGTCCATACATAAAATGTTTTAGCACTATTTACATTTAAGTTAGTACTTCCAAGTATTTTTCCAAGAGAACCAGCATTTAATTCACTTAATAAACTTATTGTTGGTGTACTAACGCCTACTTCTTGAAAAGCAATATATATATTTTCTTCTGCTTCATTAGAATAATTAGAAATAGTTTCAGATTCAATAAATATTGTTATTGTTAAATCTAAATCACCAGTATTTTGAATAGTAAAAGTATAAGGATCACTTGCTAAAGCAGTACTAGAATCAGTAGGATTCATTACAACTGGTACACTAGTTTCATCTACACCTACTGTTTTATCAAGAGAAGTTTTACCACTTGTACAATTTATATTTGACCCTTCACAAAATATCATATTAATATCACCAAATGTTATAATATTACTACTTCCAGTATCTGTATCTACAAACATACCAAAACTAAAACTAATAAATACAACAAGTATTAAAATAATACATATAACATTTACTATTATTTCATTTTTAATATTTTTCTTATTTTCCATTCATAAACTCCCAACCTATTATATACTTTTATTATATATTTCAATTAAATACCTGTCAAGTTAGGTAAATTATATATTTTTTAAATAATTTATTTTTTCATTTATATTGTTATCATGTAAATATGAACCACTTACTATAATATTTACTCCTGCTTCTTTCACTAATAAAGCAGTTTTTTCATTTATTCCACCATCTACTGATATAAGACATTTATAATGATTATCATCAATAATTTTTCTTATATACTTTATTTTATTAATTACTTTTTCTTCAAATACTTGTCCACCTTTTCCAGGTACAACTGACATAACTAAAACTAAATCTATATATGGTAAATATTTTTCTATTTTACTAACATCAGTATCAGGATTAATACTTAATCCTGATTTTATATTATTTTCTTTAATTAAGTTAATATATTTCATTATATTATTAGTTGCTTCTACATGAAATGTAATATACTTTGGTTTTAAATTCTTAAATTCATTAATGTATTTTTCTATATCATAAACCATTAAATGTACATCTAAATTCTTTTTAAAATAATTTTTTATTTTTAAAGCATCTTCATATAACATATTTTTATTATTAACAAATATACCATCCATTACATCTACATGTATATAATCTGCTTCAGTTTTATTTATTTTATCAAGTAATATAGATGCATCATATTTATCTGATAAAAAAGATACACTAATTTTCATTACTAACCTCCTTATATAACTTTAAATAATTATTATATCTGCTTTTAAGTATTTTATTATTATTAATTATTTTACATCCATCTTCTTTTATATGATTACAACTTTTATATTTACATTCATATTTATTAAATTCAATAAAATAATTTTTAAGTTCATATTTATTTATATTTACTTCAAGCGAAGAAAAACCTGGTGTATCAGCAACTAAACCACCTAACATTTTATATAAAGTTACTTCTCTTGTAGTATGTTTACCTCTTCCTAAACTTTTAGAAATTGAGTTAGTTTTTAAATTTAAACTTTTATCTATTTTATTAAGTAAAGTACTTTTACCTACACCAGTTTGTCCTGTTAAAGCAACTATATTATTTTTAAATTCTTTTTTAATTTTATTAATTTCTTTATTAATATATGTTTTATATCCAAGTTTTTTATAATATTTAAGTATTTTCTTTATATTATTTTTTTCTTTTAATTTTAATAAATCATATTTTGTTAATATTATTATTGGTTCTACATTATTAGTAAGTGCGATTAATAAAAATTTATCAAGTAAAAATGTAGAAAAATCTGGTTCTTTAGAACTTATTACTATAAATAATTTATTAATATTAGAAATTAAAGGTCTTATAAATGAATTTTTTCTTGGTAATATATCACATATCATATTATCATTATCAAGTATTACATTATCACCTACAGTAAGAAATATTTTCTTATTTCTAAGACTACCTCTTACTTTACATACTAACACACCTTCATTATTCATAACTGTGTATTTATCTTTATTAATATTAATTATAATATTATTCATTTACTTCTGCCTGTTCTTCTATAGTTTTTTCTGGAATTTTAGATATTGTAATTGTAAATGTAGTTCCTGGTAACACTACACTACCAGCAGGTCTACTTTGTTTTACAATTGTTCCTTCTGTAGTATCATCCATTTCTACATACTCATAAGTAAGTGTAAGAGAATTATCTTTACAATAATTTTCTACATCTTTTATAGTATAACTTCCATCTGTAAAATCAGGATATTTCTTTTCAATTTCTGGAATAATTATTGTAACTGTATCTCCTTGTTTTAACTTACTACCTGCCTCAGGAGTAGTTTGTAAAACAACATTTTCATCTTTTATTTCTTCTTCACTTACTTTTTTATAATCTATCATTACATTACATTTATACATAGTTTCTAATATTGTTTTTGTCTCAATATAATTTTTACCAACATAATTTTCCATAATAAATGTTTCATCACCACTAGATAAATATAAAACTACTTTACTTCCTTCTTTTACTATTTTACCTGCTGCTGGACTTGTTTTAACAACATATCCCTCTTCAATATTTTCATCAGCAACATACTTAAATTCATCTTCTGCTGCAACTGTAAATCCTGCTTTTGTTAAAATATTTGAAGCTTCAACCATACTTTTTGCAGTTACATCAGGTATTGTAATATCTTTTTGACTCATTATTTTAGGAAGTAATAAAATTACACTAGCAGTTACAATTATAAGAGCAGCAAAAACAGATAATAAAATAATTAATAATTTATTTTGACGTTTATTTTCTTTTTCTGCTTTTTCCTTATTTTGCTTTTCATTTATTTTCTTTGCTTCTTTTATAGTATCATTTAATACTTTTGTTTCTTCCATATCATTTTCTGAGTATTTATAAACATATCTTTTTTCATTACTTCTTGAATCATCTAATGCTGTTTTTATATCATCATACATTTCTCTTGCATCTGAATATCTATTTTTAGGATTTTTCGCAGTTGATTTTAAAATAATATTTTCTATACTTTGAGGTAAATCAGGAATTAATTTTTTTATACTTGGAAGTGGTTCTTTTAAATGTTTAAGTGCAATTTCAACAGCACTATCCCCTTTATAAGGAATTACACCTGTTAATAATTCAAACATAACAATTCCCATAGAGTAAATATCACTTTTAATAGTTGAACCTTTTCCATTAACTTGCTCTGGTGCTAGATAATGAACACTACCCATAACTGAATTTGTTTGAGTTAATTGAGTTGTATTAAGAGCCATAGCTATACCAAAGTCTGTTATTTTTATCATACCATTTTCTAATATCATAATATTTTGAGGTTTAATATCTCTATGAATTATATATGAATCATGAGCATGTGCCATACCATCAGTTAATTGAAGCATAATATCAATAACCTCAGTTACTGTTAATTTTCCTCTTTTTTTAAGAAGTTGCTTAAGAGTTTTCCCTGCTACATATTCCATAACTATATAATTTTGTCCATCTTCTTCACCAAAATCATACATTTCTACGATATTAGGATGACTTAAATTAGATGCAGATAATGCTTCTCTTTGAAAACGTCTAACAAATTTTTCATCTGTTGCTAAATCACCTCTTAAAACCTTTACAGCAACATTTCTATTTAAAATAGTATCAAATGCCAAATAAACATTAGCCATTCCACCTTCGCCTAATGTTTTAATTATTTGGTATCTATCATTAATCTTAGCCCCTTTTACAATCACTATCTTTCACCTCTTTCAAGAGACAAATATGCCGCTGTAATATTATCGTTTCCACCTCTAATATTACTTTTATATATTAATTTATTTATTTTTTCTTCTATTGATAAATCATTATCATTAAGTATTTTTTCTATTTGTTCTTTAGTTACCATATTAGTAAGCCCATCACTACACAAAAATATACCATCAATATCTTTTTCAACATCAAATAAATCTATGTCTACTTTTTCATATGCACCTAGTGCTTTCATAAGTACATTTTTTTGTGGATGCATTTTTGCTTGTTCTTCAGTAAGTTCTCCACTTCTTAGTAAAATATCTACTATAGTATGATCATTTGTTACTTTTGTAAGTTTTTTATCTTTAAGAACGAATCCACTAGAATCACCAATGTTACCAAATATTAAATAATCTTTTGTAAGAATCGCACATACACAAGTTGTACCTAATCCCATTGCTTGTGGATTTTTTTCTGCATATTTTAAAATAGATATATTAATTTCATTTGTTATTTCTCTAAGCCAATTAACAGCTTCTTCTTTACAACCAATACTACTCATCTTACTAAATCTAGTTCCCATTATAGTCACAACCAAACTAGAAGCTACTTCACCTGCTTTATGGCCACCCATACCATCTGCGACTATAAGTAAATATTCATCACTTGCATTTTTAAGTATAGTTACACTATCTTCATTATGACTTCTAACTTTTCCAGTATCAGTTTGATAATATGATTTCGTAATTATCACCTCGTTATATTCTTAACTATTAAAAAGTATAACACGAATAAAACAATTTTAAAAGTTTTTATGACAAACTAAATTATTTAATTATATTTATATTATTAATTATTAATTGATATTTATCATATCTTCTTTCAACATGTACAATTAAATCTAAAAGATCACCTTTTTTAACATTTATAACTTGATCATATTTCTTTGAAAAAACAATACCATCTATTTTACCTGTTTCATCACTAAGTGTTAAAAAAGCCATTTCTTCTTTCTTCTTAGTTTCAATTACTTTTTTATTTTCAACAAGTAAAATAATCTTAATTACTTTATCAAAATAATTTTTAATAGAATTTAATTTAATACCATTTTCTCTTCTATATTTCATAACTGGATGATTACTAATATAAAAACCAAAAGTAGAATATTCCATATCCATTAATTCAATTTCATTATATTCACTTACCATATCAAGCTTGGGCATAGGTACAAAACTTTCATCAAGTTTTAAACATAACTTAGCATAATTAATCGCACTATCTAAATTATTTATCATTGTTTTTCTATTTAATTTAAATATATCAAGAAGTCCACTTTTAATAATAAGTTCAAATGTTTTAATATTAATATTTTTACCATATATTCTTTTAATAAAATCAAAATAATCATTAAATATTCCATTTTTTCTTTCTTCAATAATAACTCCTGAAACTACATTACCTAAATTTTTAACTATAGTAAGAGGAAATATAATTTTATTATTTTTTAATTGATATTCAAAAGAACTTTCATTTACATTTGGTTTAATAAAATCAAGTCTTAATATTTTTGCCTCATCATAATACTCTTTAGTTTTAATTTCACTATCAATAACATTATTAAGTAAACATAACATATAATAATTTGTATAATGTGCTTTTAAATATGCCATTTGAAAAGCTACTACAGAATAACCAACTGAATGTGATTTATTAAACCCATAACCTGCGAATGCAAGCATTCTATTATATATTAATAATGCTTTATTAACTGGTATACCTTTTTTAGTAGTCCTTTTTATAAATTTATCTTTTTCACTAATTATTAAATCTTCTTTCTTTTTCTTCATTGCTTTTAAAATAATATCTGCTTCACTATATGAATAATCAGCAACTACATTTAAAATCTGAAGTATTTGTTCCTGATAAACAATTATTCCATAAGTACTATAAAGTATATCTTTAAGTTGTGGAATTATATAATCTATTTTTTCAAGATTATTTCTTCTTTTAATAAATGTATCTATCATATCTCTAGGACCAGGTCTAAATAAAGCAATAGCGTTTACTATATCATTAAAATTATTTACTTTAAGTTTAGATAAAAATGATCTCATTCCTTCACTTTCAAACTGAAAAATTCCAATAGTATTTACTTTATTAAATAATTCTATTGTTTTTTCATCATTTAAATCTATTAAATCAATATTTATTTCTATATCTAAATCTTCTTTAATTTTAGATAAAATATATGATATAGTATATAAATTTCTAATAGATAAGAAGTCCATTTTAACAAGTCCTAAATACTCCATATAATCCATTGTATAATTAGTTAAAATCGTATTACCATTTTTATAAAGTGGCATTATTTCAGTAAGAGGATTCTTTGATATAACTACTCCCGCAGCATGAATGGTTGTATGTCTATATAAACCACATAATTTTTCCGAAATTTCAAATAATTTAATATTATTTTTATTTTCATAATATTTCATAAATAATTTATTTAATTTAAGTTCATCAAAATTAGTTTCTTTATTTATTGTTTTACATATATTATCAAGTTCTTGTAAACTAAAATCAATTACCCTACCTACATCCCTTATTACTTGTTTAGGAAGAAGTTTATCAAGAGCAATTATTGAAGCAACATTATATACACCATATTTTTCTTTAACATAATTAATTACTTCATCTTTTCTTTCACTATCAAAATCCATATCAATATCAGGCATTAAAACTCTACCTGGATTTAAAAATCTTTCAAACATTAAATCATATTTGATTGGGTCAATATTCGTTATTCCTAAAGTATAACTAACTAAACTACCACATGCACTACCACGACCAGGACCAACTAATATTTTATTTTTTTTAGCAAATAAACAGTAGTCATAAACTATTAAAAAATAATCAACAAAACCCATTTTTTCAATTACATTAAGTTCATATATTAATCTATCAAAATATTTTTGAGTAACAAAACCACCAAGCCTTTTCTCTAATCCTTTCTTACATAAAGCTTTTAATAATGAAAATGAATCATCAGAATAACTTGGAAGAGAAAAATTAAATTTTGGAAATTCTATATCTAATAAATTACTAAAGTTATAAGTACTATCTATATCAAAAGAAGATGGTATTTTATAATAAGAATTATCATAATCATTAAATTCTTTATATGATAAAATTGTTTCTCCATCTCTTATCATTTTTGCATATTTTAAATATTCTATATCATTCTTATTAAATACTCTTATTTCATTTATATAAACAATTTTATCAGTTAATAACAAAGCATTATTTTTATCTAATTCATTATCATACATAATATATACTGTTTTATTAAATTTAATTACTTTATCATAATTATAATAATTAACTACTATTATATTATTTTTTAAATTAACTAAATCATCAAAACTAATATTACTTAAATTTTCTTTTGTTTTAATTTTACATAATTCTTTATATCCATCAAAATTCTTTGCATATAATATTATTTTTACATCATCTATTTTAATTTCTAAACCTATTATAGGTTTTATATTATATTGTTTACATTTCTGATAAAATTCTATTACTCCAAACATATTATTATCAGTAATACCTACACATTTAATATTATTTGACACACAAAAATGAATTAAATCATCTATTTTAATTAAACTACCTAATAATTCATATGTTGTTTTAACATTAAGTAAAGAATAATTCATTTTCCCCTCCTATATAAAAATTATACCATTTAATTGACTTAATTGAAAATATATGATAAATTAATAACTGAATTTGAGGAGGTGCAGTATGGCAAAAAATGTATCAAATAGAAAAAATATGAGTGGTAACAATAGACCTTTTTCACTAAAAGCAACTAAAAAAACTCAAAAAGTTAACCTTCAAACAACTACAGTAAATGGTAAAAAAGTAAGAGTAACTACTAAAGAAATTAGAGAACTTAAGAAAAATGCTTAAATTATAAATAGAATGTGTCTTTATATAAGACATTTTTATTTGTATTAATATTTCTTTAATAAAAAAGTATCGCTTCACTAACAACATTTTCACTCATAACCGGACTTTTTAATAATAATAGCCAAAAAATCCACACATAACCGGACTTTTTTAATCTACTACAACTTTTAATTAAAATGCACAACTCTCTTTCATTACATCAATGTCAGTTTTTAAGTATTCAACTTTAAAATTACCATTTATGTAAATGTTAATTTTAAAGTAAAAACCCCATTTAACTATTAGTAGGTGGGGTTTTACTTAAATGCAATATCTTTTTTATTCTTTCTTAGATTTTTTATCAGTTTCTAAACTTTCTAATTTAGTATTTCTTTTTAATGGTAAAGAATAATGTTCTCTTATTTTATTTTCTATTTCTAATAACATATCAGGTTTTTCTTTAAGAAATGCTTTTACATTTTCCTTACCTTGTCCAATTTTTTCACCATTATATGAGAACCATGCACCACTTTTTTCAATTATATCAAGATTTGATGCTATATCTATTATCTCTCCTTCATGACTTACACCTTGTCCATACATTATTTCAACTTCTATCGTTTTAAATGGAGGTGCTACTTTATTTTTTACTACCTTTACAACTACTTTATTTCCTATTACATTAGTACCATCTTTAATTTGTTCTGCTCTTCTAATATCAAGTCTAACAGATGAATAAAACTTTAGTGCTCTTCCACCTGGTGTTGTTTCAGGGTTTCCAAATAATACCCCTACTTTTTCACGTAATTGATTAATAAAAATACAAATAGTATTAGTTTTATTAATAGTTCCAGATAATTTTCTTAAAGCTTGACTCATAAGCCTTGCTTGAAGGCCAACGTGAGAATCTCCCATTTCTCCTTCAATTTCTGCTTGAGGAACTAAAGCTGCAACTGAATCAATAACAATTATTGAAATTGCTTCACTTCTTACTAAAGCATCACATATTTCTAAAGCTTGTTCTCCAGTATCTGGTTGAGATAATAATAATTCATTTATATCTACTCCAAGTTTTTTAGCATATATAGGATCAAGAGCATGCTCTGCATCTATAAATGCTGCTTTCCCTCCTTGTTTCTGTACCTCCGCAATTGCGTGTAATGCAAATGTAGTTTTTCCACTAGATTCAGGTCCAAATATTTCAATTATTCTTCCTTTAGGATAACCTCCTACTCCAAGTGCTATATCAAGCGATAAAGAACCACTTGAAACTACATCTATATTCTTAAGTCCCCTCTCTCCTAATTTCATTATAGAACCCTTACCAAATTGCTTTTCAATATCAGCAAGAACTTGTTCTAATGTCTTATCATTTCCTTTTGTCACTTTCATATTTCTCCTTCACTATATTAATTTTATAATTCATTTTTTACTTTGTCAACATATTTTTTCAAACACTTGTTTGTATTTTTTAATTTTAATAAAATTTATCATAATAAATAATAGAAATTGTATACATATATTACAATTTCTATTTAAATTTTTTATTTATTATAAAATTTTAAATTTTATTGTATTAAAAAAATAAAGTCTAATATAGACTTTATTTTTAATCTTCCATTAATATTTTTTTACTTTTTATATAATATTCTACACCACTAACTACAGATAATACTGTTGCTACTAAAATAAGAAAATCAGCAACTCTTAAATTAATTAATTCAAATGGTAAATTATAAAAGAATAATAATGTTAAACCTATAAGCATAAATATAGTTTTAATCTTTCCAAGTATACTTGCTCCAACAGCTTTATCTCTTTTACCAACAACCATTTTAATAGAATCTACTGCGATATCTCTAATAACTATAACAACTGGTACTATTACACTTATAAATCCATTAACAGCAAGTATTATAAGCACACCATTTACAAGCATTTTATCAGCAATAGCATCCATAACTTTACCAAAGTCTGTTACTAAATTATATTTTCTAGCTATATAACCATCTAAAAAGTCAGTAACAGCCGCTACTAAAAACAAAGCACCAGCGATAAAATATTTGCTATCAACTAATATATTACCATTTTTACCACCAACAACAAATGTTGGAAAAGTAACACCTACTTGATAAAATGGAAATATTAAAAGTACCAAAAGTAATACAGATAATGTAATTCTCATCATAGTAATTTTATTAGGTAAATTCATCTTAAATTCCTCCTTTACACAATTTCTTTTATCAAAACAACTACTAAAATAATAAATAATATAATTATTAAAGCACAAATACCAATAAGTAAATAAGACTTTAATTGATTTTTCTTAATTCTAGGTGCTGTATAAGGACTAGATATAGTTTTTTCTTCTTTTTCTTTTTCAGTTCTTTCTAATTCCCTAACTTTATTTTCAATTTCATTAACTGGTATTTTTGATGTAAAATCAAACATAAAATCATTATATTCTCTTAAAATTTCATCTTCATTTAAATTTAAATATTTAGCATATTTCATTACTAAATCTTTTAGAAAAAAAACATCTTTAAAAGCATTAACACTTCCATTTTCTAAATTCTCTAGCTGTGCCTCAGTAATTTCTAAATCATTTGCTACTTCTTTTTCACTAAGTCCTATACTTTCTCTTGTCTCTTCAAATAACTTTCCTACTTCTTTCATAGTAAGACTCCTTTAAATAAAATAATATTTTTAAATAAGCCATATTCTGTACCCATAAAGGGTGACAAACATTTATCTAGCTTTCGCTTCCTTAGTCCGTTTTATTCCTTCCTAAGAATTCCCTTACCATAATTTAGGTTTCTCACTTGCGGGGTTTACCTCGTTCCACTTACTTTATTCCTAAAGTACATCGTCTCTATGGCACTTTATGACTACTTTAATCAGTTCTTGATCATTTCGCCGCCGTTACTTATTTTTAAAATAAATACCTAAGGTTATTTTTTCCCTTAGCACAAACATTATAGTCATCTCAGACTATGTGAGTATGGACTTTCCTCTACATATAAATGCAGCGTTTGTCTAAAAAATATTACTTTTCTCCATAAACTACTTTTTCAAGTTCACTTAATCTTCTAAGGATATCAACATTAGTAACATTTTTATTATTGTTATGACCTCTAGAATTTGCAAGTTCCAAGTTTGATTTTAAACTTCTTATTTCATTTTTCAACTCAGCATTTTCTTTTTCTAATTTATTATATTCTTTATTATACTTTTTTATAATATCCATAAATTCAGTATAATCACTTATAACAACATCCAAAAACTTATCAACCTCTTGTGGTCTATATCCTCTCGCATCAATTTTAAATTCTTTTTCCAAAATATCATTTGGAGTTAAAAATATTTTATCATCCATATTTATTCATCCCTTTTTACAATATAATTTTACAAAAATAGACATATTTTGTCAATTAAAATAATACCCTATAACTCTTTTTAGAAAATAAGTATTTCTATTATATATATTATCACTTAGATAAATACTTAGAATTTCCGTTAGTAAAACGCTCTTCTATTTCATTATTAATAAAATTAAGATTATTCTCTTCTTTTTTAGGAATAATAGAATGTAACTCTAATCCTTCTTTATATAGTAAAATATCACTAAAAATTTTATGCAGCATAGCAGAATCATCAGCATAGTAAACAGCATCAATATCATATTGTTTTTTTAATCTTTCAATATAATATAAAGCATAAGCTACTTTTGTTTCCCTTGTAACTTCTGCATCCAAAGGTCTTTCTACTATTTTTACACCATCACTAAAATATTTTGAAAGTGCATGTTCATAATAATCAACAACCATAAGGTTTTCAGTAGATAATAAATCAAAAAATAAATAATTACTTTCATTTTCTTCTTTTAACTTTTTTAATAATTTTGCAAATACTTGAAGATCATCATCAGAGAATTTACCATCAATAGTTCCATAAATATCTACAAAAAATAAAGTAATACTTTCTTTTTTATAATTTTCCATTATACTTTCCTTTCAAGCATATAATTTATTTATTTACTTTTACATCATATAGTATAGAAAAAGGTACTATTATATTTCTTTTATTTGTTTTCGCAGTTAATACTATATATTCTTTTTCTTCTTTAGTTAAATCTCCTATTATATGTCCTTGTATATTACCATTTTCACTAACACTTATAAAAGAATTACAATACTCACATTTAAGTACTTTAAAATAGCTTTTAATATTATCTATATTACATACCTGTAAAATACATTTTATATTAAATTTATGTTTATGAACAAATGTATTTTTATCTAAATATGTTGTTTCGCTTTTAATTAACTTTCTTAATTTATTATTTCCTATTTCAATTCCTCTCCTATTGCTTCATCACCTTCAATATATTTTACTATTTTCTTATTTTTTATCTTAATAAGAGTATCAGTATTTATTTTTAATTGTGATGCCTTAGTTGCTTTTTTATTACTAGTATCTGATATTACACCTTTATTAAGGCCATCACTTAAATCAACTTTATAAATTTTAATATCTTTAGAATAATTTTTTAATAAATTATAAATATATATATTATACTCACTATTATCAAATTTACTAAATATTACATAATATTCACTATCATTCATATCAAATACTTTACTATATAAAATATCTTCATAAGAAATTGTACTTTCACTTATTTCTGGTTTAGTATAACCTTCTTCAAATACACCATTATTTCCTAGAATAATAACAATTACATATACAATAGTAAATGAAATAACAACAGTTAAAAGTATTCTAATAAATGATGCCATATCTTCTGGTATACCTAATTTATCTTCTAAAAATTTTTCTTTCTTTTCATAAATATTTTTTTTATTTTTTTTCATTCTACTTCACCCTCTTTAAAAAATTATATAATTTTAATAACTATTTTTCAACTTTTTCTAATATAAAATACTTACATTCATATGCACAATTCTCTGATAAGTATTTATCTAAATTATCAATATTATTTATCTTAGTACATTTTTTATTATCTTTTTTATAAAAACCTTTAAGTCTTAATTTCCCATATGCAATATCACCAACTATATAATCATACTCTTTAAAATAGTCAGTATATTTTTCTAAAAATTCTTCTTTTTTAAAACCTTCACGATAATCTTTTATTAAATTATATATATATCCATCAATCTCTATATTCATAAATTACCTCTAGGTAAATACTATCACATTTTATTAAATATTTAAAGAACTTAATTTAACTTATTTATATCAGAACTATAAGTATATAAACCCCCATATGCTTTTGGTATATTTCCATTTATTATTTTCATTGATAATAAAACTTCTTGTGTTGTCTTTATATTTTTTGATATAAAAGGTAATATTACTCTTTGATTTAATACTACTTCTATATATACTTTTATAAGTACATTATTAATACCATAATTTTCTATATTTGTTTTAATATTACTTGATATATTTTTTGTTAAATATATTTTAATAGGTATTTTAGGTCCTAATTCTTCAAATATCATAAGATTATTAAATACTCCAAAATGAATATAATATATATTATTTTTACTACTTTTTAATAAATTATTATAACTAATATCATTAAAATCTAAATATAATCTTTCATTTATTTTATTTAAGAAATTATTTAATAATAATGTATCATAATCAACACCAATTATTTCTCCATTATTATTTTTTATTATATTAGTTATTTCTTTTACTGAATTATCATTATTTATTACTTTATTAATAATATTATTAATATAATAATTAGATAATTGTTTTAAATCAGATTCTACATATTTACTAACTACATTTTTAGACTTTAAACTAAATATATAACATATATAATAACTAGTAATTAAAATTATTATAATAGTAAAAATTATAATATTTTGATTAACTATATTACATTTACTTTTTAATTTAATTTTACTTTTCATCTAATTAAATATAATTAAAAAAATACAAAACTATTCATCTAACAGTTCTGTATCATCTTTATTTTCTAATTTTACATTATTTATAGAATCAAATCTCTTAGTAATTTTTTCAGTTGTAATATGAATATCCTTAACTTCCTTACTTACAGTATCAATATTTTTAGATAACTTATCCCATCTTGCTTTATATTTATCAAATTCTATACCTAATTTATTTAATTCTTCATGTATAACTAAAGCATATTTATCTCTTTGCATTCCTATTAATACTGACTGAACTATTGTAAGTAAACTCATTAATGTTGTTGGTGATGTAATCCATACTTTTTTACTAGCAGCATATTTTAAAATTGAAGGATGATAAGCATTTATTTCAGCAAATATTGCTTCTGCTGGTAAAAACATTATAGCTTGAGAACTAGTAACACCATCAATTATATATTTCTCACTAATAGCATCAATATGTTTTTTAACATCATTTTCAAATTCTTTACTTCTTTTATTTCTTTCAAGTTCTGTTATATTTTTCTCTACCATATTATTATAATTTTCAAGAGGAAATTTTGAGTCTATACAAATATTACCTAATGGTTCTGGTCCAAATATTATTGAATCAACTATAGTATTATTAGGAAGTGGATACTGAAGTCTATATATTTTATCATTCTTAACACCAAAAATACTTTCTATAACATATTTAAGAGTTACTTCACCAAAAATACCTCTACTTTTTTTATCAGTAAGAATACTTTGAAGAGATACTATATCAGTACTTAAACTATCAATTTTCTTTTGTGCTTCATCTATTTTAGCTAGTCTTTCTACTATATTTGTAAATGTTTTATTAGTTTTTTCAAAATTAAGGTCTATATTTTCATTAACTTTTTCATTAATTTTATTAAGTCTTAAATCAATTCTATCATTAAGTCTATTAAAATCATTAAGTAAATCATTTGTTAAATCATGCTTAAAATCGCCTATTTCTTTTACTAAGTTAATTTCTATCTTACCTAATCTTTCAGTAATATTACTTTCATTAATACTTTTTCTAATAACAAAAATCAATAAAAATATTATTAATACTAAAAGTCCTATTATTATATAATTAATAATCATTTTATACCACCTAAAGGTATTTTATCACTTATATTTTAAGATGTAAATTTACATTTTCTTTAAGTTTATTAATTTATTCCACTGTTTCATAATTGTTTTTGAATTATAATTTTTTGCTGTTTTTATAGCCTTTTTTTGCATTTTTAAACGAATATTATAATTACTAAGAAGATATATAATTTTATTTGCCATTTCTTCTTTATTTCTTTTCTTTATCAAATAACCATTTTCATCATTATCAATTAACTCTTTAGCTCCACTTGCACTATCAAAAGCAACACAAGGAATACCATATGAAAATGCTTCAAGTAAACCAATTCCAAATGATTCATAAAATGATGTCATAACATAAATAGAAGTATTTAATAAAATATTATTAACATATTCTTTCTTTTGATAACCATGAAATATAACATTATTCTCAAGATTCTTAAGTGCTACTTCATTTTTAAGTTCTTGCATTAAGATACCATCTCCAATAATATTTAATTTAGTTTGAGGAATCTTTTTAACAACAAGTTCAAATACATCAATTAAATCAGAAAAGCCCTTTTCTTCTGATAATTTACCAACACTACATATATTTAAATCATATAATTTAGACATTTCATTTGGAATTTCATCTATAGAATTAGGAATATATATACATTTAGTATTAGTTCTTTTAGAATAAAACTTTTTTAATTCATCAGATACTAAAACAAAATAATCTAATTCATTTATAGAATTAAGTATATCTTTAGCATATTTTTTATTATAATTATGATAATTATGTTCCCAACCTATTTTTATAACATTATCACTTACATTCTTACTAATAAGTTTATAATCAAGTGTAGTTATAATTACATTTGCATCTGTATTTTTAATATAATTAAGTAGAATTTTATTCTTTTTATAAAGTTTAATATATAAAACATAAAATATATCTTTAAATAAACTTATAAATTTATTTTTATTTACATAATCTTTTCTAAGAGTATTAAATAAACTTATAAAATCAAATTTAGAAATTAATTTATTATAATTAGATAATTTAAGAACTTTATCATTATTAATTAAATAATTAACTTTTACATTATCATTAAATCCAAAAATAGGATTATTATAAAGTTTATAAACACATACAACTGTAACATCATTTTTAATTGATAGAAAATTTGCTAAAGAAGTTATTGCTTTTTCTATACCACAATATCCAAGGTGTAAACAAATAATATTAATTTTTTTCATAAAATCACGGACATATTATAACTTATTTTTATTATATAGTCAAAATTCTAAGAATTTTCTATAAAATTTTTACCTTTATAAGGGTCATCAAATAATAATCCTTTATAATTTTGCTGTCTTAATGCTTCATATATAATTATTGCTGCGGTATTACTTACATTAAGTGCTCTTACTTTATCACTCATAGGTAATCTTATACAATTATCTATTTTATCTTTCATTAAACTAGTAGGTATTCCAGTAGATTCTTTACCTAAAATAAAATATATATTTTCAAGTGGATCTGAAAAATCAAAACAAGAAGGTGCTTTATGTCCATATCTTGTTAAATAATAATATGTACCTTTATTCTTTTCATAAAAATCATTTATATCATCATATATTGTATAAGAACAATTTTCTATATAATTAACTCCACATCTTTTTAATGTTTTATCATTAATCACAAAGCCAAGTGGTCTTATAAGATGAAGATGTGTATTAGTAGCTGCACAAGTTCTCATTATATTACCTGTATTCTGTGGTATTTCTGGTTCATATAAAACAATATTTATCATAAATTTTTCCTCACTTTAATAAAAAATAATCTCAATATTAAATCGAAATTATTTTATCTTTATTTATTCCTTACTAATTTTAAGTGCATCTTTACCTTTATAATAACCACACTTAGTACATGCTCTATGTGGAGCTAAAGGTTCATTACAATTTGGACATTTTGCAATTGTAGGTGCATCTTTTTTTAAATGAGTTCTCCTCATTCTTTTTGATGTTTTACTAACTCTTCTTGCTGGTAAAGCACCAAATAATGTAATATTTAATTTCATATTTTATTCATCTCCTTCATCTAATAATTTACTCAACTGGCTTAACTGAATTTTCTGTTCTTTATATTCATCAGTTAAACACCATCCATCCCCTTTAATTTCAGAATTAACTCCCTCTTTAACTATTCGAGTTGGAATCTCCAGTACAATATTTTCCCACAATATTGGGAAAATATCAAGTGTATTATTAATATTTTTTATATTATATTCATTTTTAGTAGTATCTAAATTTAACTCTACTTCAGATTTAAAATCATATGGTACATCTTCAAGACTAATAGCACACTGTAAAATCATATTACCAGATATAGTTAAATTTAAATTATATATATTATTTGATATCTTTTTTATTAAACCTTTTACTCTTACAAAATCTAATCTCTTTATATCAGTATTTATAAGTAAATTTTCTTCTATATTTACTTTTTCATCTAACTCTAATATATCTTTATTACTAATTAATTCTTGTAAATCAATTATCATTAATTATTCACCTCTATGTAAAACATTATAATGTTTACTTTAAAAAAGTCAAATTCAATTTAAAACTCTATCCCTTACTTCATTCCAGTTTTTTACTGTTTCAAATTGTTCTATACCTTTTTGTGGTATACCTATATCAAAAAGTAAAGTTTTTATTCCTTGATTTTTAACTAATAAACAGTTTTTTACCTGGTCATCAATAAATATATCTATATTTTCATTTTTACATACAAGACCTTTATCAAGAGCACTAACAATTAACTTATCAAAAGGTATATTTTCTTTCACTAACCAGTCATAAGTATCTTGATATGGACTTTCATAATATCTTTTACTTCTAGATGTAATAATATATATTTTATAACCTAAGTTTTTAAATTCTTTAAGTATATCAATTACTCCTTCTCTAGGATGTGCATTTAATACTACATCTTTTCTAATATTTTTTAAATAATATTCCTTTTCTTCTTCATTCCAATCAAATACTTGAGCAGCATAAAACCTTTCAGGATATATTATTCCCTTATTTCTTAATGTTTTATCATATTCTTTTGCTCTTCTAAACATTTCATCATTTATATCTGTTATTGTGTCATCTATATCAATTCCTATATTCATACTTTACCTCATTTCTTTATTACTAATCTTTTTGCTGTCTTATAATCATCTTTTATAAAGTCTTTTCTATCAAATAATCTTTCTTCTGGTATTAAATATTCTATTTCACCTTTATTATTAATATTAATTGTTAAAAAATAAGCACCTACTATATTCATTAAATCATTAGATTTCATAAATTCAGTTTGGTCAATAAATGAAGGAACTAAAAATGCATGAACATTTCTATAAAACATATAATAACTTTTATGATAATGTCCTTGAAGCAATATTTTAGGTTTTTCACCACTTATCATTTTATTAATTGCCTCTTGTGGTCTATAAGATAATGATTTTGAACTCCCACCAGATGGATGTTGCATTTTTATTTTAATATTTTTATTACCATTTGGATAAAAATATGCTTCTGTTCCACCTAAATATTTCATATCATCTCTAACTTTAGATACCCATTTTCCAACAGTAGCACCATCATTAATAAAATGAGTAGCATCATGATTACCACCTATAAAATACGTGGTCATTCCTTCTACATAAGGATAATTATTTATTATATTTTCAACTTGTTCATCAAATCCTTGAGCAAATAATTCATATGGATGAGCAGGTCTTTTATTTCTATAATCACCATCAGTTAAATCTCCACAATGTAAAACTGTTTTAATTCCTCTTTCATATGCTTCTTTATATACTTCATTTAAAAGTGTTAATTGTTCAAGTTTATGTCCCATATGAGTATCAGAAACTACACATAATTTTATTTCTTCAGTATCTTTATACGCAGGTTTTATATTATCTCTACCAGTTTTATAATTACGTTTTTTTTCAATTAATCCTTCCTCTGAAATACTAATATTATATCCATAAACATTAAGCATTTCTATTAAACCACTTAAATTTTCTATACTAATATTAAATCTTTCACAAACATCTGAAATACTATCTTTATTTTTAATATTTTGATATATTTTTTTTAACTTTTTTTCCATTATTATTTATTTCCTTTCTAATTTAAGAGTTTTAGCTGTTTTATAATCATTTTCATATGTCTTATAATAAGGATTAAATGTAGGTATTATTTTAGTTTTATTTTTATCAAAAATAACTTCAACAAACCAAGCTCCAATAGTATTTTGAAGTCCATTATCTATCATTTCTGGTGTAGTTGCTACTACGCTTGGAACAGAAAACTCAGTTATATTTCTTATAGATAACATTTCTGTTTGAAGCCAATGACCATTAAGTAAAATATCTGTTTTTTCTTCATTTCTTAAAGACGCTATAAACTGCTGGGGTTTATAAGATATAGTATAAGGTGTTTTACCATTAGGATGTCTAATTAATAAACTCATCATTTCTTTATTATTACTATCTCTTATTATAACTTTTCTACTATTTTGACCAAGATATTTCATATCTTCTCTTCCTTTTGAAACAATTTTACCTATATCATAACTTGTAGTAATTAAATGTGTTTTATCATGATCACCAGTAATAAAATTTGTAGTTATTCCATCTACATATGGATAATTATTTATAATATATTTACCTTGAGAAAATACATCATGTTCAAATATTGTTTCATTATATAAAGACTTTTTTCCATTATAAACACCTTCACTTAAATCACCACAATGAAATATTTGTGAAACTCCATATTCATATGCTTTTTTATAAATATCATTAAGTATTCCAAGTTGTTCATATTTACTAGCAAGTCTTGTATCAGATATAAAAGCAAGTTTAATTTTATTATTATATTCAGTATTTATATAATAAGGTGCTGTTTCTTCTAAAGATGCATCTTTATAATTTTTTATATATATATCTCCATTTTTACATACATCTACTATATTTTCCCCATTTTTTTTCATAGTAGCAATCTGTGCCATAATTTCATATTCACTTTTATTTAATTTATCTTTTAAAAATGTTAATGATCTTTCTTTATTTAAATATTGTTTTAATAATATTAATTCATCTATTGTCATATTTACCTCCCAATTATTTACTTAAAATAGATTCTTTTTTTTGAAATATTTCATTTTTATAATAATTAAATTCTTTTAATGTAAAAACATTATTTTTTCTACTTTCAAGTACATGTGAAATTACATTATTCGAATCATCTAAAGCAATATACCAGTCTTCCCCACCTATTAAATAAACAATATTCTTTTTTCTTAACATTATATTTTTAAATTCTTTTCCTAAAAGTAATTCATCTATCATTTCTATTCTTTGTGCTTCTTCTATAGCTTTATCATAAAAATATTCATGAACTTTATCTCTTACTATAGGATATTTAATTTTAGGTTTATAAAATTCTACTTCAGGTTTTATTTTCGATACTCTACTACTATTATATAAAAGAAGAGAACCTAATTTAATATCATTATATACATGTCCATATCCTTGTGTTATATCTGTTTTCTTTAGATTAATATGTGGTAGTCTTTCTCTTGTCATTGCATAAGTATCAGAAATAAATACATAATCAATTTTATCACCCATCATATTACTTTCATTAATAATTTCCATAACAGCCATTTTACATGCTTTAGCTAAATCCTTATTTGAATAATATGGAAGTGAAGAATTTCTAAGTTGATTTAAAAATATACTATTTCCATTTCTAAAACCTGCGACTCGACTAATAAACTCATTATCAATTGGGTCTCTAAAAATAATATTAAATGCATTTGGATTTGTTATAATAAAATCAAATAAACTATTCGCAGCACCACCAATTCTCATACATGAACCAGTTCTTTCTCCTGTTGTTAAATTAACTGTATTTGTTTTATTTCCTACTACAACATTTATATTTTTACCATTAACCTCTATTACTTTATCAAAAGAAGGAATGGTTATATATTCATCATTATACATATCTTTAATATATTTAACTGCTTTAGAAAGACGTACTTCTTTACATAACTTAGATGAATTTAATTTTGGATCCTTTACTAAAAGTTCAAAATCTTCTTCAGTAAATAATACTTTTTGTTTTAAATCAGAACTTCCATATAACTGAGATTTATATAAAAGTTCAAAAATATCTTTTTTTTCTTTAAAATATAATTTATTAATTTGTGCATAATAACTTATTATATTAGAACACATCTTACTATCATAAGGTATATCAAGAGATGAAAATATTTTTGAAAAAGTATCTCCATAACCAAGTATTTTATATTCATTTAAAGTATTTAATAAATCATTATAAACATCATCATTAAGTAAAACATCATTAAAAAATAAATTCATATTTAGATTTTCTATTATTTCTAATATTTTATCTTTATCTACATCTTTTATCTTTTCATCAAATTTAGCATTTGGATCATAGTATAAAAAACTATTCTTAGATATTTTAGTATTAATAAAACCATATTTCTTATAAATAAGTTCATCAAATACTCTTAATACTTTTCCTATAATTTTTTTATCTTCAGCATTAAATAAACTAGGATCTTTCTTAAATTCAATACATTTTCTTAATAAATCTTCATCTTTTAATAAAACTCTTTCTTCTTTAGTTAATTCTTCCTTATATGAGTTTAAATCTTGTATAATTTGATTTGTACTATCTTTAGCTATAATATGATTAATTACATATTTTTTATTTAATTTAAAATCTAAATTTAATTGCTTATGCATTTGATCTATATTATTTAATAAATATTCATTTCTTTCATTATCAATATATTTATTAGTTATTAAATGAAGAATATTTAAATAAATAGAATTATTTTCATTATTAAAAATATTATATGATAATTCATTTATATTAATGTTACTTCCTACTAAAATATTATCTAACTCTTCTTTAGTTAATGAATTAATTACATTATTTAATATAATATCAAAATTTATCTTATCATTATTTGATAAATATTCTAACATTTGATGAAAAGTATTTCTAATATCATTTTTTTCTATATCAAAATTTTTTTGACATGCTTTAAAACAAATATTATTAACTACTTTCATATCAAGCCTTGTATTATTCTTACTAAATAATTTAATAAATTTATTAAAGTTTTCATCACCAAAACTTTCCTTTAAAATTATTTTAATATTTTCATTTGATATTTTTTGAAAAACACTATAACCAAATACATTTATAAATTCTCTTAAATAATTTGGATTAATATAATAATAT
>CAVCAD010000056.1:0-14763 GCA_963600145.1 Bacteroidaceae bacterium | reverse complement strand
TATTTAATTTCATTTAATTTTAATATTTCATCATTTATAATTAAAACTAAATCATTTAACTTTATATTACTTTTTTTACTTATTTTAAACTGTATATTATAGTTTATATCATAATAATTATTATTCTTAATATATAAATATTTAGCATCCATTTTATTTAATAATTCATAAGTAGTTGGAATTAAATTATTATATTCAATCTTAGAATTTAATCTATATGATAAATTCTCTTCATTTGATTTCTTTAAACTATTACTAGCATAATAATGTGCATAAGATATCTCTGTAAATAAATTATTATCATCCCAGTAAAAATAAGTTATTATACAAATAACTATTACAAATATTATTTCTAATATATATTTAAATATTTCCTTATTCACACCAAATTTCCCCTTTTTAATTTTTATAATAAAGGTGAGATTTAACTCACCTTTATTTATACCTCAACAAGTGTTGATTTTTGTTTACCTGTTCTTTCCCAACCTTCTAATGATGTTTCTTCACTCCACTTATATTCATAAGTTGTTTTTGTTTCACTTTTACTAGTTGCATTAACTTGTTCACTAACAACAGTTTTTATGCATTTCTTTCCAGATAAAGTATATGAAGAATCTTCACAATAATATGTAGATGGTGTAGTTACAGTTTTACTACAAACTGTATTTTCTCCACTTCCTTCTTTTGAATAACCAGATGGACATGTATATTGATATAATTCAGTATATAATAGCCCAGTATCTTTAAGAGTATAACATTTATTATCTGAAAGTACAGAACCACTAGCACAACTTACAATCATTTGTGCAGGATTAGCATTTGCTGGACATGTGCTACTTTCTTTAAGAACACATACATAAGTACCATTTACTTCTCTTGGCTCATAACATTTATTATTACAAGTGTAATTAATAATACTTGTTGTTTGTGCTTGACACACTAAACTATTTCCTTTTTGTTTTGGTTCATATCCACTTTCACAACCACTATATAGTGATTTAATATAATTTGTAGTTTCAACACTAGTAGTACCAGATTTTAATATAGCATTTTTACTTGTTGAAGTATATTTATTACATTTTGTTCCTACTCTTGTATATCCAGATGGACATGTATAAGTAGTAATATTTTCATTATTTGCTTTTTTATACTCATATGAAATAACTTCTTTTTCATTTCTACATGTATTACAGTAGTCATGACAACCTAATGTTGTAATAGTATAATTGCTTTCTTTTCCACATACTAAATATGTTTTTAATTCATAACCAACTTCTAATTTAGTAACCATTACATAAGATTCATCTTTATTACATTCTCTACCCTTTTTATCAGTAAATGGAACAATTAACTTTTGCTCTAACATTTCAGATAAACTAAGTTTAATACTCTCATTAACAGTTTGTGGTAATCTATAAGTAGTAAAATAATCCTTTGCTGCATCTTCCATATAAGTTAAATTATCTTTAAAAACATTCTTTTGTATTGGTCTAATACCTCTAAAATACAAAAACCAAAACAACAATATAATAATTAATACTGCTAAAACCTTTAAAATACAAAAACTATTTCCAAATATTTTTTTCACAAAAAACCCTCCTATTTTGATTTAGTAATTAAGTTAAATAATCAAAAATTCTTTTTCCCCTTTTCTAAATCTCGTGAAAATTATATCAAATTTGCTTGTTTTTGTCAAATTCATCCCTTACTACTACTTAAAAAAGTTTTTGAAATTTACAATATTTTATGTTAGAATAAATTTGAAATAAATATAGGTGGTGGAAAAATGGATAAAAGTGGAAAAATTAGAGTTATGGTTTGGTCAATATTTGCATTTATATTTCTAGCATTAGGACTAGTTGGTGGTCTTAGAGTACTTTCAGAAAGCAAATTATCTGATTCAGATTTACAAATACTAGAGGAAATAAATGAACAATTAGATCAAAATGATGATTTCATTAATTTAAGAAAAGTTGATATTAAAATTAATTCAGAGGTTAAAAAAAATAAAATAGTTGTAAATTATGAATCAGAAAGTGAAAATAAAATATATGAATTTAATTTTGATAAAGAGAATAAATATTTAGATTTTAAATGTAGTATTTCTGACCCACTAGCGGTAGTTATGCTTAGAAATATCCTAGATGCTGTAAGTGTATATAATGGTAATAGTAAAAATTCTGCGATTAAGATATTTAATTCAATAATAAATCTAAATGAATATACAATTAATGAAGGTCTTAACTATACAGAAGAAAACGGATATATAATAGCTAAAATAAATACAAATATATCTCTTGTTGCTATGGAAGATAATATGACTGATAACGATGATGATATAATATTAGATGAAAATAATGATGAATATTTTACTGTAAATGATTTAACTAGTCAAAAGATTAATATAATTAATGGAAATTTTAAGCAAAGTAAAAATAATATAACAATGATAACAAATAATATTGATAATACTTTATATATAAGTATATATGAAAAAAATGGTTTAACTACTAATTCATATAATTCAATGATTAATATATTAAATTTAATATTAGATAATAATTCTTATATATCTTTTAAAAATAATTATAAAAGTTTTGAAGTAGGAAATATTACTATAAGTGGTATTACAGTAGAAAATACAGATATTATTCCTAATGATTATGAAAATGAAATAATAAATGATGATGGACAACTTGTTAGAATATCATTTAATACTTCATTAATAGCAAATTAAAATGCACTTATCAAAGTGCATTTATTTTATATCTTCAAGTCTAACACTTACTAGTTTACTTACTCCACTTTCTTGCATTGTAATACCATATAATAAATCAACATATTCCATAGTTCTCTTTTTATGAGTTATTATTAATAACTGAGTTTTACCTTTATAATGACTTAAATATTGTCCAAATTTATCAACATTTACTTCATCTAAAGCAGATTCTACCTCATCAAATATAACAAATGGAACTTGTTTTATATTCATTACAGCAAATAATAAACATACTGCGATTAAAGCTCTTTCTCCACCTGATAATAAAGATAATGATTTATATTTCTTGCCTGGAGGACAAGCTATTATTTCAATACCAGTTTCTAATAAATTATTAGGATCTGTTAATTTTAATTCTGCTTTTCCACCATTAAATAATATATGAAATACTTTATTAAATTCAACATTAATCTTATCAAATACTTCTTTGAAATTTTGAATCATTACTTCATCCATTTCATTTATTATTTTAAGTAAATCTTCTTCACTTAACATTAAATCATTTCTTTGACTTTCTAAAAAAGTATATCTTTCATTAACTTTTTCATATTCTTTAATACTTTCTAAATTAATATTACCAAGTAATTTTATTCTATTTTTTAATTCTATTACTATTTTTCTTGCTTCATCTATTTCAATATCTAAATCATATTTACAAGTAGCTGCTTCATAAGTTATAGAGTATTCTTCATTTAGTTTATTTAATAAACTATCTAAGTTCATACCACATTTTACTTTTTCTATTTCTAAAGAATTAATCTTACTTATATATTCATTAGTTTTCTGATTATTCTTTTTAATTATAGATTCTTTTTCTGTAATTAAATCATTTAAATCATTTTTTTCTTTCTTTAAATATTCTATTTTTTTAGAAAGTTCTTCTTTTTCATTTTGTAAATTATAATAATCTTCTAATAATTTATTAGATTCTTTATTTAAAACATCACCAGAAGATGATAAAGTTTTAATTTCAATAGATATTTTATCAAGTTCATTTTCTAAATCTTTTATAGTTATTATTTTTACATTTAATAATTCACTAAATTTAATACTTTCTTTTGTTTGCATATAAGCATTATTTTTTAGTTTAGTAATTTCAGCATCTATATCATCTAATTTATTATTTGTTTGTTTTAATTTAATAGTATACTCTTCTATAAGACTTTTTACTTTATTAAGTTCATTTCTATCAGAAATACTACTATTTTGTTTTTGACTACCACCAGTTAATGAACCACCCATATGAATTATCTCTCCAGATAATGTTACTATCTTATATCTATGTTTTATAAGTCTACTAATATTAATAGCATTTTCTAAATTATCTGCTACTATGATGCTGCCTAATTGATTCATTATAATATTATAAAATTTTTTATCATAATTTACTAAATCACATGCAAGTCCTATAAATCCTTTTTGTTTTATTACATTATCTAGTAATTCTGGTTCAACCATTTTAGGTTTTATTACATTTAAAGGGAAAAATGTAACTCTACCTTTATTATTATCTTTCAAATATTTTATAGCATTTTTAGCTGATTCTTCATTTTCAACTATAACAAAGTTAGAAGCTGCTCCAAGTGCTGTATCTAACATTAAACTATAATTATCTTCTGTTTTAATAATAGAACCTATTATTCCAAGTATTCCACCTAATGAATGATTATTAATTATATTTTTTACTGAATATGGAACTTTATCATTATTTAAAATACTATTTTCAAGTACTTCTTTTTTACTTTCAAGAACTATTAATTTTCTAGTAATATTATCTATTTCATTAGAATAATTATTTCTATTTTTAGAATAATTAGTTAAATCTGTATTAATTACAGATAATAATTTATTATGTTTTTCTATATCATTTTGAATATTTTCTTTATCAAGTCTATTTATTTTAAGATCATTTATTATTTTAAGTTCATTTTCTTTTAATATAGATAAATTATTTTTAGTAATTTTATTATCTTTATCATATTTAATTCTTTCATTTAATAAATCCTTCTTAATAGATAAATCTGTTAATTTATCACTAGCATCATTTAATTTAATTTGATATTTAGAAATATTTTCTTCTATTTTAGATAAATCTAATTTAAGTTTTTCTAAATCTGTTTGATCTTTACTTAAAATAGTTTCTACTTTTATATTTTCATTTTCATAAGTTTCTTTTTCATGACAAATCTTTTCATATTCAGTATTAAAATTAGTTATATCAGTATGAATTAATGCTATTTCAATACTAGATAATTTATTTGTTAATTCTTGATATTCACTTGCCTTCTCACTTGCTTCTTTTAATGGAATTAACTGCCTATTAATTTCACTTATAATCATATCTACTTTTTCAAGATTTTCATGAGTTCTATCAAGTTTTTTTAAAGACTCTTCTTTTCTCTTTTTATATTTTAATACACCTGCTGCTTCTTCAAATATAATCCTTCTATTTTCAGGTTTATCAGATAAAATATCATCAATTTTACCTTGTTGTACTATATTAAATGAATCTCTTGATGAAAAAGAATCAACAAGTAAATCACTTATATCCTTTAATCTACATCTTTCATTATTTAGATAATATTCATTTTCTCCATTTCTATATACTATTCTTTTAATAGCAACTTCATTATATTCAATTGGTAAAAGTTTATCTGTATTATCAAATACTATTGTAACTGAAGCAGAATTCGCAGGTTCCCTAGATGAAGAGCCATCAAATATAACATCTATCATTTCCTTTGAACCACGCAGATTCTTTATTGATTGTTCACCAAGTACCCATTTTATTGCATCAACTATATTACTTTTTCCACTTCCATTTGGGCCAACTATTCCTGTGAAATTTTCATTTAATTCAAGATTAAATTTATCAGAGAAACTTTTAAAACCCTTTATTTTTATTTCTTTTATATACATATTAATCCACCAACTTTACTTAGCACATTTACTAAATGCATCCTTAGCGGCCCTTTGCTCTGCTTCCTTCTTGCTTTTACCTTTACCACTACCAAATACTAAACCTTCAACAAGAACATTCACAGTAAAAACTTTATTATGAGCTGGTCCTGTTTCTTTTACTAACTCATATGTTACACTTTTTTGTTTTGTTTGAAGATATTCTTGAAGAGAACTTTTATAATCTTTTATGAAATCTACATCACTTTCAATATAAGGTACAATTAATTTATTAAATAAATTTCTAACTTTATCTAAACCATATTCTAAATAAATAACTGCGATTACTGCTTCAAATACATCAGCAATTACTGTTTTATTTGGATATGAAATTCCATTTCCTAATCTAATATAACTATCTAGATGTATTTCTTTTGAATACTCAAATAATGCATTTTCACAAACATATAAACTTCTCATTTTACTCATTTCGCCAGGTTCATAATTTCCTTTTTTAAAAAGATAATCACTGCATACTAATTCAAGTACTGCATCACCTAAGTACTCTAATCTTTCATATGATACTACATTATGTTCATTTGCATATGATGTATGTGTAAGTGCATCATTAATTAGTTTACTACTACTAAAATCTATATCATATTCATTTAATAGTTTCATTTACTCCTCCTAATCTATTTATAATTTTAACATGGATATGAAAAAATGTAAAATTTATCACCAGCAAAGAAACTAACTAGAATTTATTTACTTTTAAAGTTTCTATCCACACTATTAAATTCATATTAACATTACCTTAATTAAATAATTTTAAACATAATAAAATGGACCAATAAGTCCATTTTATTCACATATTCCAGGTTCGAATTTATTCCAAAATTCAAGAGCTTCTTTTCTAGTCACTCTATAACTATCATTACTTTGACCAAACACTTTTTTACAATCCTCTTCTGACATAATATCTAAATCACATGTATATTCAATTACATAAAATTCGCCATCTTCTTTAAAATACCCTTCACATCCAGGCATATCATTTTTCATCCCTTCTATAGTATTTTTTAAACTATCTAAATTATCAAGTTCTGATTTTGGAACTTTACGTTTCTCAATCAATACCGCTACAACACCATTTCTAAAAGAATAACCATGTGTATATGTAACATTATAACTATCAGTATATGTGCAAGATAAATCACTATTTTTGTTAGTACAACCAGTAAATATAAATAAAATTGCAAATATTAATAAAACCTTTTTCAAATTAAATCCTCCTTTTTTATTATATATATATATATATATTGTTATCAATTTCACTCCTTTTTAGTGATAATCATTCATCTACACCAATATATATCCTAACCTAATTTTAATTTTTATAAATATACTATAATATATTATAAAAATCAATTATTTTTTTATAATATATAACATTTTTACATTTTATTTTACATTATCAAATATTAATTTATTTAACATTACCTTAATTAAATAATTTTAAACATAATAAAATGGACCAATAAGTCCATTTTATTCACATATTCCAGGTTCGAATTTATTCCAAAATTCAAGAGCTTCTTTTCTAGTCACTCTATAACTATCATTACTTTGACCACACACCATTTCTAAAAGAATAACCATATGTATATGTATGTAACATTATAACTATCAGTATATGTGCAAGATAAATCGCTATTTTTGTTAGTACAACCAGTAAATATAAATAAAATTACAAATATTAATAAAACCTTTTTCAAATTAAATCCTTTTTATATTATATATTATTATCAATTTCACTCCTTTTTAGTGATAATCATTCATCTACACCAATATATATCCTAACCTAATTTTAATTTTTATAAATATACTATAATATATTATAAAAATCAATTATTTTTTTATAATATATAACATTTTTAGAAAAGTATATTATTTTTGCCTAAATGTTTATTTTTTGTCTAAAAATATATAAATTTGAATAAATAAATTGCAATTTATTAGATAGACAAAATATAAAATCAACTATATTTTTTATTGCCATTTCTAACCATTAACTAAATTTGCCTATTTATTGTCATTTTTTTAATTATTCAAGTATTTATTCTACATATCTATAACATATAAAAAAGGTAATATAAGTTTTATGTCATATCACTTTTTTGTTACTTTATAAATGAAAATTGTAAATTTCAAATATTTTTGTAGCTTTTTGTCAAAAAGATGCTGCTGCTTTTAATTATATTTATTTTCATTAAAGTTATCTGAAATTAAGTCTTTTATTCAATAAGATTTACCTTTAATATTCATAAACACTGAATGATGTAAAAGTATATCTATTATGTTTGATGTAATAGTTGAATCTCCGACACTTCTCCCCATTTAGAAAATAGTTGGTTTGTAGTTATTATTATTAATTCGTTTTCATATCTCTTGACTATTAATTGGAAAAACATATTTGCTTTGTCTTTTGTTATTGGTAAATATCCAATTTATGTTCATTTATTATATGTTTTTTAGTTTTAATTTCAGACTATCGAACCTTTGCTTTTTTGTAATCACAATCATATTCTCGGCCCAAAGCCGCAAAATTAGACTTTATGTTCAATCTTATCAACTCCTTTATTGCTTGATCCACAATATACACATCCTTTCAAATGCATATTTTAACATAATAAAAATGTAGGAGAACCGACAAATTAATTTGCCAAATTCCTACATTTAATTTTACCATTTACAAAAATAATAATTTTTAACTTTTTGACCAAATTTTACAATATTTTTTAATAAGAAACATTTCCAATATAATTAATAAAATAATATAAAAAGCTTGATTTAAAATCAACATACATATTATAACAATCCAATTTTCTATAATAAATATTCTTATCATATTAAATATGCAAAATAATAGTAGAATTGTTAATAATTGAAAAACAACATTCTTTTTTATAACTTTCATTATTATTGAAATTATAATCATAAAAATATTAACATTAGTGTATCCAATAAATCGTAAAATAATTAAATCATTTAACTCTTTTCTAAAATATACATAACACATATATAAGAATATAATTAATAAAATAAAATATAAAATAAATAATATAGTATTAAAAAAATTTAATATTTTAATGGATGACTGTGACAACACACTTTCATTCGAAACAACCACTTCAAAATTGTAATTATTCATTTCAGAAATAAATGATTCAGTATTTTTTAAGTTATCTATTTCAACAATAAAAGATACGTTAATTAATTCATTTTTTGAATTATATTTAACATCTTTTTCGTTAAAATTCACAATATTTTTATTCGAATTAAAAAGAGATATAGCTTCATCTTTAGAAAAAGAGCCAATATTGACTTCAAACAATCTGTTATCCTGATTATTTACTAGAATATCATTACTATAATAATTAATAAATAATATTCCCAAAACAATAAATATGGAAAACAATCGAATACAAGAAATAATAATAAAATATGGAATATTTTTTTTACTATTACTAAGATATTTATCAACAACTAATGACATATTATTCATTTATACTCAATAAAATATCCTGTTTAGAAATTTTTTTTGTGAACAAAAAACTTTCAATGATAAGAATAAATAAAATTGATAACATATATATTATAAATGACATAAAATTAATTGTAATTGGAATTTTGTCAAAAATAAATGGATAAATAGCAATAATTATTCTTAGTATAGAAGAAAGAATAATTATAAAAATTAATGAACAAATCATACTAATCATAAATGTAATACATGTATCGACTATTAAAATCTTTGATATATTGCGTTTTGTACTCCCTATGCTTCTCAAAATTCCAAACTCTTTAGTTCGATCAATTAACCTTTTTTTGTTAAAATTGAAAGTAAAAATCAAAACAAAAACAATAGCTCCAAAAATTAAGACGTATGACATTATTTTTATAAAAGATAAAAAATTATCATTCAAAACAAAACTACCCGATATTTCATAATCAAAATCAGCAATTTGCTTTTCTATATTTTCATAATTATCTTGACTATCAATAGATATAATTATAGAACCGGTTTGATTAGATAAATCCAAGTTTTTATATGCGTCATCAAAAATGTTTTTTATTACGTTTCTTGATGCATAGCAAATATTTTCATCTATTAAACTATCATTATTAGAATATGTATCTATCACTTTTAACTTAATATTCTGTTTTTCAAAATCATAATCATTAATATATCTATAGTAATAAGCATCTATATTTTGATTAACCATATTATCCATGTTTATTATATTTTCTGCAGATATTAATCTATTTCCCTCGATATTGTCATTAGGGTAAAAAGCTCGTGGACAAATTATATTATTATTTTCCAAATTAACATTCAAGTTAAATGTTTTTGAAATATATTCATTAGTTGTCCCAACCAAATAAAAACTCCCATTTACATTATTATTAGCTAATTTTTCCAAATATAGACTATACATTTGATAATCATCTTCAAATACATCAACGACGTGATCAATTTGTTTTAAATTCTTCATAACCGTTTCACGAGAATCACTAGAATCAGTATATGTAATAAAATAATAATTATAATTAAAGCTTTTCATTATACCATCATATAAGTAGTGCATTATTGATTGATTAAAAGAAAAAATTGAAACAACTATTATTGAACATAATATAATTGGAATTACTATTTTTTTTCTAGAATCATCTCCAGATTTTTTAGAAAACCATAAAATTGATTTATGATTCATAATTAATCAACTTCCCATCAGTAAGCGATAAAATTTTATCAGCAAATTGTAATACATCAAAATCATGAGTTACAACTATCACGCACTTGTTATCATCAGCTATTTTTCGTAATAATTTCAAAATTAACATTTTATTCTTTTTATCTAAGTTGCCGGTTGGTTCATCAGCTAAAATAATAGATGGATTATTAACTAAAGCACGAGCTATAGCTACTCTTTGTTGTTCTCCTCCTGATAATTCTTTTGGATAATGATTTTTTCTCTTTTCTAATCCAACATATTCTAATATTTTAGATGCAATTTGTTTACATTGAGATATATTCTTATCTTTATACATCAATAAAGGCAACATAACATTTTCTAGTGAAGATAAATAATGTAGCAAATTATAATCTTGAAATATCATTCCAATTTCATTTAATCTTATTTCAGATAATTCATCATCATTTAATTTTGAAATATCGGTATCATTAATAATTATAAGTCCTGCATCTATTGGACATAATAAAGATATGCACTTTAATAGTGTAGATTTACCAGCACCAGATTCTCCAACTATTGCATAAAACTTTCCATTATCAAACGAAGCAGAAAGATTATCAAATACAGTTATTTCATTTTTTTCCTTATGATATTTTTTTTGTAATTTATTCACTACAATCGTACTCATATAATGTCCCTCCTAAAATAATAATATTTGGTGAAAAGATAAAACCTCTCACCAAATATATAATACTAATTATAACTTGTCAATACTACATTATCAGATTTAATACCAGCATAAGCTGTACCGTGTCCACTATTACCATCTTTTAATGCATTAGCAAAAGAACCAAATCCATACCATTTTTTACCAGATCCGTAGTTTCCCATTACAGTTGTAAGATTTTGCCCTTGATAATATGAAACAGTTTTTCTTGCTTGTTGTGTTGAGCCAATTAAATTTTTCTTGTTTAAAGAAATAACAACATAAGTTGGAAGAGTTGAATCAGGAATACTATCAATTGAAATTGATACTTTATGATTAGCATAATTATAACTTCTTGCTGAGCCCTCTACTTGTGCATTTGGTGGTAAAACAAGGTAGCTTGAATAACCTTGAGATTCAGCACTAGCTAAATATGGTAGTAGTACGACAGCTAACAAAATTATAGCAAATAATTTCTTTTTCATATATTTTTCTCCTTTCGAGTTAAATATAACATTATATTGTCAATAATTAAACCACTTTTTTGTAGAATTATGTAGCTAAATAGTAGAATTAATTATTTTTTGCAATTAAAGGAATTTCTAATAATAATTTTTGTTTATTTTTATTTATATATTCAATTTTTAAGCAAATCTTCTCTATATTCCCATTCAACAAATAATTATATTTAAAATCTTCTACATAAATAGCAACATCATTTATATTATCATTTAATACAAGAGTTTCATTATTGATTTTTATCTTATTATAATATAACGTTATTTTATTGGCCTTATCAATTTCAATCTCAATTTTCATTATCTTTATTTTATCATATTTTTCTGAACTTTCTATTAAACATTCTATATTATTAATTATTAAAATATTTTTTTTATGATTTAATATAGTGTAACCATTAACAATAAAATTTTCTGTATTTGATGAAATAGTAAAAACACGAAGACAATTATAGTGATTAAATAAAAGTAAAAGAACAAAAATAAGAATAAATAGCAAAATAATAAAATTATTTCTTTTACCAAGTAAATCATTAAAACTGAATTTCTTATCACAATCCCGGGCATTACCACTAACTAACTGTTTATCTAATAATAATTCTTCTACACTTACTCCTAATACATCACAAATTTTTATAACAATTAATACATCCGGCAAACTAACTCCTCGCTCCCATTTTGAAATTGTTTTACCACTAGCACAAATTTTTTCTCCTAATTGTTCTTGTGTTAAATTTCTTTTTTTTCTTAAAATAGCAATTTTTTTACCAATATTTTCCTGATTCAAAAAAGGCACCTCCAAATAGAAAAAAGCAGCACAAAAAAATTGTACTGTCTAAATATCTATATTTAATTAATCGCATAAGCAAATTCATTAAATTAATTATATCACAAAATAATTCTTTTATATTTTCAAATAATAAAATTATTTTTATTTGTAAATAGATTTGCATCATTTTTTAATTTGTAGAAAAAATCACAATATTATCATTTATAAAAACATAATATTTTTTCGATTTGGATACATAACGATTGTATTTTTCATCATAAAAATAATCGTTATCTAAAAGCATTATATCCAAATTATCAATACTAATAAATTTGTTTGTTAATGCATCCATAAAATTCATTTGTATTCCATCACTATTCTCATAAAAAACATCAACACATTCGAAAGTAATACTATAATCGTCAAAAGTTTTATTAATTTTATCATCACATTGAGCATTTTCTAATATATATATTTTCTCATTTATTAATTCATTTTTAGAATCATTACGAGCAAAAAACTCTGATAATAATATGACAGAGAATAATAATACCACCAAATAAATAAAAATGTATATTATTAACTTAAATTTATATTTAATTTTAAAATCACTATAAAAAACAAATTGTATTTTATCGATAATTTTAAAATTTTTAATCAGTGTTAAAAACAAGAGTGCACCACCAACATTTAAAATAAAATCATCAATATCAAATCTGCCTACACAAAATATTAACTGAAATATTTCTATTGCAATTGTAATACCACTTAAAAGAATAAATTGCCTATTTAAAGATTTATATTTATCATTTTTAAGAATGCAAAGGAAAGTCAAAGGAACTAAAGCTACTAAATTTCCGATAATATTATATGCAAAAGCATCTAAATCACTCATATTTTTTAAGTATTCAAGTATCGTTTTAAAAGGAATAAAATTAATTGATTTTACGTAATAGTCAAAATATTCTTTATTAACTATTCCAATTCCAGCCCTCTTCAAAAACATTGTAAAACATATTAAAAAGCCAAAATAAGTAAATAAATAGCAGGAGATATTTTTTTTATATATATTATCTTTGTTATTTAAAACCCCATAAGTAAATATAAGCAAAAATAAAAGAAAGTAATATAATAATGTATTTATTACCGAAAGATTATAAGTTTGGCTATAACTTACAATCAATATAATAATATTAAATAAAAAAAATGAAAAGTAGTTAAAAATATTTATTTTTTTCACATAACCATCTCCTATTATATTTTATCGTATTTTACTAAAATAAACAAGGAGATATATGTATGTCTGCTAATATATAACATTTTTACATTTTATTTTACAGTTTCATTTTTTATTATTATTTGATAAAATGTTCTTATGAAGAAATTTATTATTTATTTAATTAAGTTATATCAAAAAATACCATTTCATTTTCATAGTTATTGTAGATTTACACCTACATGTTCAAACTACATGATAGATTCTATAAATGAATATGGTATAATAAGAGGTGTATTTAATGGAATAAAAAGAATTCTTAGATGCAATCCATTTGGAAAATATGGATATGACCCAGTAAAAAAGGAGAATATATGAAAAAAATAGTGTTTACACTTTTATTACTTATTTTACTTACAGGATGTGATTTTAAAAATAATACTTTTAATAATAGTACTACTTATACAACTTTATATGCAATTAAATATGCTACTGAATATATGTACTCAGATTATTCAAAAGTAAATAGCATTTATTTAAATGGAATAAATGTAAATGAATATGAACCTACTGAAAAAAATATAGAGAATTATTCAAAAGCAGATATATTTATTTATAGTGGTCTTAATGATGAAAGTTCTATTGCTAGAGATTTGCTTAATAAAAATGAAAAAATAAAAATTATTGATGCTACAAAAGATATTAAAAATATATCATCTATTGATGAGGCATGGATAAATCCTGCGAATTATTTAATTATGTGTGGAACAATAAAAAAGACTTTAATTGAATATACAGATAGTGTTTATGATATTAAAAAAATTGAAGAAAAGTATCAAGAACTTCATACTGCTGTTTCAGAGTTAGATGCTGAATTAAACTTACTTGTTAAAAAAGCAAATTATAATAATATACTTGTTGCTGATGATTTATTTAATTATTTAACTAAATATAATCTTAATGTTATATCAATTGATCCTAATACAGAATATCTTGATAAGAATATTACTACAGCTAAAAAGTTAATTGAAAATGGTGATATAAAATATATTTATATAGTTAAAGATAAAGAATTATCAGAAGAAACTAATAATTTAATATCTAGTTTAAATGTTAC
>CAVCAD010000055.1:0-11436 GCA_963600145.1 Bacteroidaceae bacterium | reverse complement strand
CATCCCCCAAGAAGTCTTTTAAATAATTCTTAATCACCTCTTATGGTAATTATAAGAATATCTTTAATACCTGTGAGCATAAGAGTACTAATTTAATATATCATCTTTTTCATCAACAAATAATTTTTTAATTTTATTATTAGGAAGTAACATTTTCATACTTCTATCTATGTTAAAATATAAAACTCTATTATCTTGTTTATATTCTTCTCCATCTATGCTCCATGATGCATCAGGTATTTTTTCAAATTCTATTATTAAATTATTTGTTTGATAATATTCAATATCTTTAATATCTTTTAATTCTTTTGTTAAAAATTGAGCAGCTATTTTAACTATTTCTGCCTTATTTTTTGCTTTTATAAAAGCAATTTCAAATTTATTATCATCTAATTTTACATCTTTATATACATTATCTAATCCTGCGATTCTACTACTATTAGAAATAAATATAAATGAATATTCACCTTCATATGTATTTCCATTTATTTCATATTTAAGTTTATAAGTATTAATTTTTTTATTAATTTCTTTAAGACCATACATTATATAGGCAATTCTTCCATATTTAGATTTCCATTCTCTTGGTGTATCAAAACTAACATCAACAAAACTACCTAGACAGGCAACATATACAAATGGTTTGTCATTTATTTTACATATATCTACAGTTTTTTCAATTCCATTTAATAAATAACTAATATTCTTTTCAAAATTAGATGTATATCCATACATTGTAGCTACATCATTTACAGTTCCAAAAGGAAGATGTGATATAAGTAATTTATCTTCTCTTCTTAAATTACCAGTAACTACTTCATTAAGTGTTCCATCCCCACCTAAACAAACAACTAAATCTTTATGTTTCATTTTAGTTACAATACTTGTTGCATGTTTTTTTCTTTTAGTTTTAAATATTTTTACTTTATAATCATTTTCATTTAATTGATTTTTTAAATATGAAATAATATCTTTCTTTTGTTTTTTTATTACACCACTTTCTGGATTAAAAATTACAGCACATTTTTTACTATATCTTTTTAACATCTGATTTTCTTCCTCCTATAATATTTAAGTCATTATCATAAATAATAGCTTGCCCAAAACTATAATAATTAGCATCCCCATCATATTCTCCACTAAAGTCCACATTTTCTAATAAATCATAATGAGTAATTGGAATAAACAATTCTTCTATAACATCACTTAAATCATTTCTTCCCATTCCAACATAAGCTTTTGTTACTCTTAATGTTCCATCTTTTTGAATTTGAGCACTATTTAATGTATTTACTTCATCTTGAATAAACCTAACAAAAGCAGCCATTGCTTCTTTTTGTTTTTCAAATTTTTCATCTTTTTTTAATAAAGATGTACTTGCAAGAAACTTATTAGACATTTCAAAATTATTAAATAAAATATATTTTTCTTTATTATTAAAATAACATGTTGCTTTTCCTATAATTTCATTATTTTCATTTTTTATTATTATGCACCTAACTTCATCATTTAAAACACATTCTTTTGAAATATAAACTCCTACTGGATTATTAACAGTTGAACAACAATTAACAATATCTCCTATTATTAAATTTATTGGATTTAAACTATCAAGTATTTCATATTTTATTTTTTTATTAGATTTATCTTCTACTTTTTCAAATGCACTTTTAGTATCATCAACCTTTTTCTTAGCATCTTCCCAAAACATTTCTAGTTCATAAAGTTTTTCTTTCTTCATTCCCATAAGATATTCTTTAATATTATTTAGTTCTTTATTACTTTCTTTAAATTCATAATTGATATTGCAAGTATAGTATATATAATCTTCATATGTTAAATAATCTCGGCACCCATTTTTAATTACTCTTGAAAGAGCCATTTCTTTTATAGCAAGTTCTTTATAGTCATCACTTTCTTTATAATTTTCATTTTCTTTTTTTATTTTAGTTATCTTAGAATGAACTAAAGTTCTTTCTTTAATTTTTCTATATGTTGTAAATTCACATGCTTTATCAAAATTTTTATAGAAATTAGGAAATGTACTTATTACATATTTATTTTCAGTATTATAAATTTTCATAAAAATAGAAGCAAAATATTTATTATATCCGTTATCTAAATTAAAAGGTTTAGAAGCAAGTAAAATATTTAAACATTCTATATCACACATAAATGTTTTTATAAAATCTCTTGCTTTTTTCCTTTCTTCTTCTTTTGATGAAAATAAGCCTAATGAAAAAGCAAAAATAAATAACATTTCAATATTTTTATCTTTTAATAATTCATTTTCATTTATTAAATTAAACCATTCTTTTCTATTTTGATAAAAAGATTTAATACTATCATTATCAAGAGGAATTGTTTTAATAATAGAAATATTAAAATCATCTAAATTCTTTTTATTTAAAATCTTTGATATATAATGTAGTCTAGGAAATAATCCTACTTCATATATTTCTTTATAATTTTCTCCAGTATATTCTTTTGTATTTCCAAGGCTATCAACAGTAGTAATTGTATTTCCATTTTGTATACAAAAAATATCTTCTTCTTTATAAATAGGTATTTTATTTTTACCTTTTATATTAAACGTAAGTTTTTTATTTGGAAATATTATATTAATTCTTTTAACGAAAATATCTTCATCAAAAGCATTATAGCTTATTCTTTTTATATCACTAGATAAATTAATATCATTTAAATTAATGCATTCTGCGAAAGCATGATTTTCAATAATCATATCTTTATTTAATAAATCTATTTTTTTAAGAGAACTATTACGATAAAAAGCATCATCCATTATTACTTTTAATTTATCATTAAAAGTAATATTGCTTAAACAAGAACAAGCAAAAAAGGCTGCTCTTTTAATTTCAACTAAATTATTAGGCATATTTATACTTTTAAGGTTTACACAACCATAGAAAGTACTTTCTTCTAGTTTTTTTAAAGAATTAGATAATGTTATATTTTCTAATTTAATACAGTTTTCAAAACAACCATATTCAATTTTTGTAACACTATCTGACATTTTAACTGTTTCTAATTCTCGGCATGATAAAAAAGCATTTTCTCCTAATGTTTTTACTCTATCTGGTATATATATTTTTTTTAAGAGTTCGTTATCTAAAAAACAAAAAGCTCCTATTATATGTATATCTTCTGATATTGTAAAACTACCATTAAATATTTCATCATCATTTACCGCAGTTAGTACACCATCATACGTATTATTCATACTAAATACCTCTTTTTAGTATAATATTTTTAACACACAAAAAGTTATTTAAATCAATATCTAAGAAATTATCATTACTTAATATATTAACTAATATATATTTTGAATTTACATTATTTATAAATTTTTGTATGTTATCTTGATTAGAAGAAAATATAATAGATTTATATAAACTAGTTTCATTATTAATAGTTTCTATAACTTCTTCTAATTCTAAATTATTATAATAAACTACATTTAATTGATTAATATTTTTATCAGGTATATCATACTCTATAGTATTATCTTTATAAATAACTATTTCATTTGCAGGTATAAATAAAACATTTGTATATGTTTTTGATATAATTTCTTCATAAAATTTTTTAGTACCTACACATAATGTATTATTATATTTCTTTATCATATTTAAAGTAAATTTATCTTGACTGGATAGTTCATTAAATAATTTAATTATAAATTCTATTCTATTATCATTTTTTATATTAAAGTTAGCACTATTTTTAGTAAGAAATAAAGTTAAAATAATTTCAAAAAAATTATAAAAGTTATCTTCTTCTATAAAAACATTAAATAACCCAATAGGATAATAAATACTATGAGTATTTATTTCAGAATATATTTTTTTATTAACTATGTTATAAGTATTATTATCTTTTGTTTCATATAACTCAAGTATTTTAATTAATATATTTTCATCAATATTAAGTTTTTTTAAAATATCCTTATTTTTTGAAATACAAGAATATAATTTTATAATTTCTTTTTTCATAAACCTTACACTTTTATTCCTTCTAAGTTTATATTATCACATATTAATTAAAAATTAAATAAAAAAAACATTCCTATATTAGGAATATTTTTAATTAATTATTATTCAAGAATTTCTGATACTACACCAGCACCAACAGTTCTTCCACCCTCACGGATAGAGAATTTAGTTCCGTTTTCTAGTGCGATAGGTGTAATTAATTCTACTGTAATAGTTACATTGTCACCAGGCATAACCATTTCAACACCTTGTGGTAATTCAATTACACCAGTAACATCTGTAGTTCTGAAATAGAATTGTGGTCTGTAGTTACTAAAGAATGGAGTGTGTCTTCCACCTTCTTCTTTACTAAGAACATATACTTCACCTTTGAATTTTTTATGAGGTGTAACAGTTCCAGGTTTTGCAAGAACTTGTCCACGTTCTACATCTTCACGGTTAATACCACGAAGAAGAACACCAGCATTATCACCTGCTTCAGCATAATCAAGTGATTTTCTAAACATTTCAATACCTGTTACAACTGTTTTTCTAGTTTCTTTAATACCAACGATTTCAACTTCATCATTAAGTTTTAAGCAACCTCTTTCAACACGTCCTGTAACAACAGTTCCACGACCTGTGATTGTGAATACGTCTTCAATACTCATTAAGAAAGGTTTTTCTGTATCTCTTACTGGAGCTTCAATCCATGAATCAACAGCAGCCATTAAATCTTTAATAGATTGAACAGCATCTGCATCTCCTTCGATAGCTTTAAGAGCAGAACCTCTAATAACTGGAGTATTATCTCCATCAAATTCATATTCGCTTAATAATTCACGAACTTCCATTTCTACTAAATCTAGTAATTCTGGATCATCAACCATATCACATTTGTTGATGAAAACTACCATTCTTGGAACACCAACTTGTCTTGATAATAAGATGTGTTCACGAGTTTGTGGCATTGGACCATCAGTTGCAGAAACAACTAAGATAGCACCATCCATTTGTGCAGCACCAGTTATCATGTTTTTAACATAGTCAGCATGTCCTGGGCAGTCTACGTGAGCATAGTGACGAGTTTCAGTCTCATACTCAACGTGAGTAGTATTAATTGTAATACCTCTTTCTCTTTCCTCTGGAGCTTTATCGATATTAGCATAATCAACATATTCTCCAAAATATTTTGTGATTGCAGCAGTTAATGTTGTTTTACCATGGTCAACGTGTCCTATAGTACCAATATTAACATGTGTTTTTGAACGATCAAATTTTTCTCTTGCCATATTATATTTTTCCTCCTTTTACATACATATACATTTTATCTAATAGTTCATTTTTTTTCAAGTATAAATAAATTTTTTTTAATTATTTACACTATTTCTTTTAATAATTTCATCTGAAATATTTCTTGGAACTTCTTCATAATGATCAAATAACATTTGGAAGTTTCCTCTACCTTGTGTATTACTTCTTAGTTGAGTAGTATAACCAAACATTTCTGCAAGTGGAACCATTGCATTTACAACAATTGTTTTACCACGAGATTCATTACCAAGAGGTTTTCCTCTTTTAGCTGTTAAATCTCCCATAACTGTACCCATAAATTCTTCAGGTACATTTACGCTTACTTTCATAATTGGTTCTAATAATACTGGATTACATTTTGTTTTAGCAGTTTTAAGTGCCATAGAAGCAGCTATCTTAAATGCCATTTCTGATGAGTCAACATCATGATATGATCCATCAAATAATGTACATTTGACATCAATCATTGGATATCCAGCAAGAACACCACCAGCAAGTGCTTCTTGAAGGCCTTTATCTATAACAGGTATATATTCACGAGGAACAACACCGCCAACAATTGCATCAACAAATTCATAGCCTTTATCTTTGTTTGGTTCAAATTTAACCCAAACATGACCATATTGACCACGACCACCAGATTGTTTAATATATTTACCTTCACAATCAGCAGCTACTTTTAAAGTCTCACGATAAGCAACTTGTGGTTTACCTACATTACATTCAACTCCAAATTCACGTCTCATTCTATCAACTAAAACATCTAAGTGAAGTTCGCCCATACCAGCGATAAGAGTTTGTCCAGTTTCATGATCTATAGATGCTCTAAATGATGGGTCTTCTTTTGATAACTTTTGAAGTGCTAAGCTCATCTTTTCTTGGTCATTTTTACTCTTTGGTTCAATTGCAAGTTCTATAACTGGTTCTGGGAATTTCATATTTTCAAGAATTACTTCATGTTTTTCATCACAAAGTGTATTACCAGTAGTTGTATCCTTTAATCCAACAGCAGCAGCTATTTCACCTGAATAAACCTCACTAATTTCTTTTCTTTGATTAGCGTGCATTTGAAGAATACGCCCTATTCTTTCTTTTTCGCCATTTGATGAATTCATGATATAACTTCCACTTTTTAAAGTTCCTGAATATACTCTAAAGAATGTTAAATTACCAACGAATGGGTCATTCATAACTTTAAATGCTAAAGCTGCAAAAGGTTCATTATCACCTGGTTGTCTAAGCATTTCATTTCCATCAGCATCATAGCATTTAACTGCACCTCTATCAATTGGAGATGGTAAATAATCAGTAACTGCATCAAGTGCAAGTTTTACACCCATATTTCCAAGTGCAGTACCACACATTACAGGGAAAAATTCTACATTTAATACTCCCTTTCTAATAGCGGCTTTAATTTCATCTACACTAATTTCATTTCCTTCTAAATATTTTTCCATTAATGAATCATCAAACATTGCAACTGTTTCGATAAGTTCATTTCTTTTTTCTTCACATAAAGCTTTTAAATTTGCTGGAATCTCAATTTCTTTTGGTTCTTCTTTTTGATCTCCATCATATTCATAAGCTTTCATAGTAACTAAATCTACTATACCATTGAATGTATCTCCATCTCCTATTGGCCATTCTATAGGTGCGATATTTTCGCTAAGTCTATCTTTAATACTATTTAAACTCATAACGAAGTCTGCACCCATTTTATCCATTTTATTTGCAAATATCATTCTTGGTACTTTAAATTCATCAGCTTGTCTCCAAACTTGTTCAGTTTGTGTTTCTACTCCTGCTTGAGCATCTATAAGAGCAATTGCTCCATCTAAAACTCTTAAACTTCTTGAAACTTCAATTGTGAAATCTACGTGGCCAGGAGTATCGATTATATTTAATCTATGTTCTTTCCAGTGTGCTGTAGTAGCAGCACTAGTAATTGTTATTCCTCTTTCTTTTTCTTGATCCATCCAGTCCATTTGGCTTTCACCATCATGTGTTTCACCAATTTTATGAGTAATACCTGTATGGAACAAAACACGTTCCGTAAATGTAGTTTTTCCAGCATCAATATGTGCCATAATACCTATATTACGAATTTTATCAAGAGATACGTCACGTGCCATTAAAATCTTAACTCTCCTTTCTATCTATTACCATCTGTAATGTGCATAAGCTTTATTAGCTTCAGCCATCTTGTGAGTATCTTCACGTTTCTTAACTGAACTACCTACACCATTAGATGCATCTATAATTTCATTTGCTAAATTTTCAGCCATTCCTCTACCACTTCTTGCTTTAGAATATTGAACTAACCAACGAAGTGCCAAAGCTTGTGCTCTATCATCATTAATTTCTGTTGGAACAGAATAATTACTTCCACCAACACGTCTGCTTTTAATCTCTAAAGCAGGTTTAATATTTTCAAATGCTTTATTAAAAACTTCAAGTGGATCTTGGTTAGTTTTTTCTTTTATAATATCAAAAGCATCATACAATATTGTTTGAGCAGTTCCTTTTTTACCATCAAGCATAATTCCATTAATTAATTTAGTAATCATTTTAGAATTATAAATTGGATCTGGTAAAACATTTCTTTTTTCTGCTTGTCTTTTACGCATAATTTCTTATCTCCTTTCGTTAATTAATTTTTACTATTTAGTTTTAGGTTTTTTATTTCCATATTTGCTTCTTCCTTGACGTCTAGCATCAATACCAGCAGTATCAAGTGTTCCACGAATAATATGATAACGAACACCGATTAAGTCTTTAACACGACCGCCTCTAACAAGTACTACACTGTGTTCTTGTAAATTGTGTCCTTCTCCAGGAATATAGCAAGTAACTTCATAACCATTGCTTAATCTTACACGAGCTATTTTACGTAATGCTGAGTTTGGTTTTTTAGGAGTTTTAGTTCCAACACGTGTACATACTCCACGTTTTTGTGGAGAACTATAATAAGATTTTGTTCTATCTTTAGAATTTAATCCTACATTTAATACTGGACTTTTACTCTTTTTTACTTTACTCTTTCTTTTATGATTAACAAGTTGATTTATTGTAGGCATATTATCTCCTCTCTATACACATTTCCAGGTGTATCACTTTTCTTATATTTTTTGAGTTTTCTAATTAGAAAACCCAAATGACAAATAGTATTTTAGCACAATTTGAAATAAATAGTCAATTACTTTTTTACCAAATTTATATAATTTTTTTAAGTAAAATTAAATTTAATTTTTCATTTAATTATTATTTTAAATATAAATAAAAAGTAAGTACAAATTATACTTACATACTTAAGCGTTATATACACTTACTTGTTTTTTATCTCTTCCTTTTCTTTCAAATTTAACCACACCATCTATTTTTGCAAATAAAGTATGATCTTTACCCATTCCTGTATTATTACCTGGATAAATCTTAGTTCCTCTTTGTCTATAAATGATAGAACCAGCTGTTACTCTTTGACCATCAGATGCTTTAGCACCAAGTCTACGACCAGCAGAATCTCTACCGTTTTTTGTACTACCAACACCTTTTTTAGATGCAAATAAACAAATATTAAGTATCATTCTATTCATGATTATTCCTCCTTTATTTTAATATTTCTTTCATACTGTTTTTGAATTTCATATAAAGATTTTTCTAAATTAATAAGTAATTTATTAGTTATATCATCTTTCTTCAAATTTTTAAGTACTATTTTACTTCCTTCTTCAACTTTAATAGCATTATTATCAAATTCCAATATAGCATTAACTGAAACTATAAGCATAGTACTAATTGAAGCACACACTATATCATTGTCTTCTCTATAATTAGCATGTCCTTTCATTACAACGGATTCAATGATACCATTTTTATCTTTTTTTATTGAAACCAAAACCATAATTACTTCACTTCTATTTTTTTAATAACTATTTTAGTATATGGTTGTCTATGTCCATGAGTATTTCTTTCTTTCTTTTTTGCTTTATATTTGAAAGTAATAATCTTCTTCTGTTTTCCGTGCTTTAAAACTTCAGCAACTACAGAAGCACCTTTAATATATGGACTTCCAACCTTTCCATCGCAATATAATACTTCGTTAAAAGTTACTTCTTCTTTTTCATTAGCATTTAATTTTTCAACATAAAGTTCAGTACCTTCTTGAACTAAGTATTGCTTGCCACCTGTTGTAAAAATTGCTTTCATATTTTCGCCTCCTTCAATTAGACTCGCCTTTATGGTACACATACGTGTTTCTAAACCATCTTGGTGCGGTTGTAGAGAAGAATCTACAAACAAGTAAATGCTACCATAGATATGGCACCATGTCAAGAAAAAATTTGTTTGTGTTAAATGTATTTTTTATTAATACTTGCCTTATTATAAAACCATATTAAAAGGCTTATCCTTAAATTAGGAAAAGCCTTTAAATTATCTTACATATGGAATTAATGCCATAAATCTAGCTCTTTTAACTTCTCTAGCAATGTGTCTTTGATGTAGAGCACAAGCTCCAGTCATTTTTCTTGGTAATATTTTACCTTTATCATTTATATATTTATTAATAATAACTACATCTTTATAATCTACACTTTTACCAGCACACATTTGACATATTCTCTTTTTTCTTGGATAAAAATCTGCCATTAAAATACCTCCTTTTAAAATGGTAAGTCATCATCACTTAAAGCGACACTTGAACTTCCAAAATCTTTATATGGTTCATCATTGCTTATATCAATCTCAGGTGTTGCTGCTGTATCAACTGTTTCTTGAACAGGAGCATCAACATACCCACTATAATTAGCATTAGAATTTACATAATCATTTGATAAACTATCTTTTTTAGTTGTTAAAAATTCTATTCTTTCAACTATTACCTCTGTAACATATCTTTTAGTTCCATCTTGAGCATCATAGTTTCTAGTTTGAATTCTTCCTTCTACACCGACAAGGCTTCCTTTTGGACAATATTTATAAAAGTTATCTGCTTGTTGCCCAAATACAACACAATTAATAAAATCAGCTTCTTGTGAGCCATCTTTACCTTTAAAAGGTCTATTAATTGCCACTGTAAAATTTGCAATTGATAATCCAGTTGCTGCTTGTCTTAATTCAGGATCTCTAGTAGTTCTACCTACTAATTCAACTTTATTCATTAATTACTCCTCTTCTTTTATAATTAAATGTCTTAATAAGTTTTCATCTAATCTCATTTTTCTGTCTAGTTCTTTAATAGTCTCATTACCAGCTTTAATATTCATTAAAAAATAATATCCTCTTACTTCTTTTTTAATTGGATATGCTAGTTTTTTCTGACCCAAATCTTTTGAACTAACTACTTCTGCTTTTAAAGACTTAACTAAACTCTCATAGTTTTTTAAAACACTTTTAATAGCACTCTCTTCAAGATTTGACTTAACTATGAACATAATTTCATAATTTTTCATATTTTCTTTTCCTCCTTATGGTCTATATTGGCTTTCACATGAAAGCAAGGAACTTCAAAAAGTTCAAACGTATTATAACAAATTAAACAAAGTATGTAAATAAATTTAATTACACTTTTTTCTTTTTATAATGTTTATCCAATTCTAAATGCTAAAGAAATACCTAAATTATCACTGGCACTTCCATAACTAAAATCACCTTGTGAACTAACTGCATAAACATAGCGATCATTACCAGAATAAGCAGAACGTAAAAACCAAAAAGAATTAGCGTTATCATATTGTTTAACACCAAGAGAAAAATTACTAGATGTTACATTATTTTCACGATAATAATCAAGCTGTCTTTCATTGTTTATTGATGTATCATATTGTGAATATGAAACATCAGTTATTGAAGAGCCATATATTTCTTTACCATTTAATAAATATAATTTGTCTATACTTGTAAGGTTTGTGGTTTCATTTGAACCATGTCCAGATACTACAGTTGTATCTATTATTACATTTTTTAATTCTTCTGAAAGAGAATTATATATACTATCATTTATAAATGTTCTTATTTCACTTGCTGGGTACCCACCAACATTAGTGCTTGTACTATTCATTTTACTCTTAAGAATTATATCAGTAAATTCAAGTACAAAACCACATGCACTTTGACTAAATCCTTCTGTTTT
>CAVCAD010000054.1:0-10842 GCA_963600145.1 Bacteroidaceae bacterium | reverse complement strand
TAATCATTTTTTATTTTTTCTAACTTTTATTCTTTTAACTTTTATTTTTATAATACTTATTAAAATATTACCAAATTTATTTCCTATAAGAGGCATTATAAAATGAAATATTCCTGTTATAAGACTAGTTTTTAATTTTATTTTATATTCTATATTAAATATTCCATAAGAAAGTGCTAAACTAAATGCATCTAAACTAAGAGAAATAGCTAATAATATTATTGAAAGCAATATAAATCCCCCTTAAAAGTATACTAAAATATTTTATTTAATATTTTTTTAAAATATGATTCAAATTTTATGCTTTCTATATTTTTATTATTATTTTCTTCTTCTATAAAACACATATTAGGATATAAAAAACACCAATAATTATCTCCTTTTGCATCTCCTATTTCTACAACTAATGATTCATAATATCCCTCATCATATTTTACACCATTATACTCTTTTTCTGGAAAATAATTGTCATCATATTTAATTGTAAATGTTTTATTATATGAATATTCTTTAAATAAAGCATCTATATCTTTACTTAAAGTTAATGTTAAATTATTTATATTGTTTCTATTTACGTTATCATCTGTTATATTTGATATATATTTTTCTGCTTCATCAAGAACTTTATTTTTCATAAATATATCTTCTATAGAGTTACTATTTGGTATTACTCTAAATCTTATGATAGATGTTTTACTTTCAAAATAAATATTTAATACTGTTAAAAAAAATAATGCTATTATTAATTTTTTCATATTTCACCTAATTAATAATGCATTATTTTATTATATTTTATTCACATTTTTAAAAATAAATAAATATCTATCTTTATTAGTTAAATCTTTTTCTATAGTAAAATTATATTTTATATTATATTTTTTAATTAATTCTATAATTGTATTTGAAGAGTAAGAATTAATTTCTACAGCAATAAGTGCTTTAGTTTTTGTATATTTATCAAAATTTTTAATAATTTGTTCTATATGGTATATTCCATTATTATCACTATATAGTGCTATATCAGGTTCAAATAGTACTGTTTTGTCAAGCACTTCTGTTTTAGAAACATATGGTGGATTAGAAACAATTATATCAAATTTTCCTTCTATTTTATCAAACATATTAGATTTTATTATATTTGCTTTTATATTATTATTTTCTAAATTTTTCTTACATACTTTTAATGCTTCTTCAGATATATCACTTAATGTTAAAGTTTTAACTAAATTATTTTTATAAAGTAATATCCCAATAGCACCACTACCAGTACATAAATCTAATATATCTATATTTTTAAAATTAATTTTATTTATATAATTATTTATTTTATCAACAAGTAATTCTGTTTCATATCTTGGAATTAATGTATTTTCATTAACTATTATATCTTCACCACAAAAATTTACATATCCAATTAAATATTGAATTGGATATCCTTCTTTTAATTTATTATAATCATGATTTATATCTTTACTTACTTTAATTAATTCTTCTGCTTCTCTTTTTGATATTCCTAAATCTACAATTTTATTTATCATCAGATGTTTCCATTTTTCTTTTTTGGTCTTCTGTTATTAAAGCTTCAATTACCTCATCTAAATTACCTTCCATTATTTTATCAAGATGCATTACAGTATAATTTATTCTATGGTCTGTTAATCTATTTTGAGGATAATTATAAGTTCTTATTTTTTCACTTCTATCTCCTGTACCAATCTTACTTTTTCTTTCGGCAAGCAAATTTTCTTCTTGTTCTCTTTGCTTCATATCATATATTCTAGATGCTAATATAGACATTGCTTTTTCTTTATTTTTTAGTTGGCTTCTTTCATCTTGGCAATTTACAACAATACCTGTTGGAATATGTGTAATACGAACAGCAGAATATGTTGTATTAACGCTTTGTCCACCAGCTCCACTACTACAAGCAACATCTATTTTTAAATCAGATGGTTTTATATCTACCTCAATTTCGGGTATTTGTGGCATTACTAAAACAGTTGCGGTTGATGTGTGTATTCTACCTTGACTCTCTGTTTCAGGTACTCTTTGAACTCTATGAGAACCACTTTCATATTTAAGTTTTGAATAAGCATTTTCTCCCCTAACAAAAAATTCTATAGTACTATATCCGCCACTTTCTCCAGCTACACTATGTGTAATTTCAATTTTCCAGTTTTCTTTTTCTGCATATTTAGAGTACATTCTAAACAAATCTCCAGCAAAAATATTTGCTTCATCTCCTCCTGCTGCTCCTCTAATTTCAAATATTACATCTTTATCATCGTTTGGGTCTTTTGGAAGAAGTAAAACTTTTAATTTTTGAAGATTTTCTTGCTTTTCTTTTGTCAAGTTTTCTATCTCTTCTTGAGCAAATGAAAACATTTCTGGATCTTTTTCCATTTCTTTAGCGGCATTTATATCTTCATCAATGCTTATATTTCTATTATAAATATTAACTATATCTTCTAAATTGTTTTTTTCTTTAGAATATTCTTTCATTTTATTAAAATCAGAAAATATTTCTGATTTTTCTAATTCACTTTTTAAAAAATTATATCTTTCTATTAATAATTCTAATCTTTCTTTCATTTTTTGCCCTTTATAATTACATTATATTTTCTTCCATGTCTTCATCATCCATTATTACTAAATCTTTTAAATCATCATCTTCTGTATCATCTTCTGTATCTTTTAAATCATCATAATAATTTTGTGATGTTTCTTCTGCATTCAAATCTTCATTATTTTCTTCTGGTATTAAATCTTCTTCATCATCTTCTATTTCTTCTTCATCAATTACTATTTTCTTTGTATGATTTTCTCTTAAATCACAGTATCCTTTATCTAATTGAATAAATCTCTTTTCAGTTATAATCATAGTAAAGAAATCAGCAATTTTTGCTTCATATTCACTATCACTTAAATTTAAAATTTCACAAATTTTTTTAAATAAATCTGTTATTTTAATTTTTTTCCCATATTCTTTTAAAATAATATACGCTATATCATCATATGACATATTCATAAGTTCTTCTTCATTAACTGTTTTAATTTTCATTATTTCCTCCAACTTAATAGTTCTTCGTAATAATTATACTTATATTTACAAATAAATCAAGCACTATTTATACATTCTTTTATACAGAGAACATTTTACTATAATATTATATATATTTTTTTCTATTATGATAATATTTTTATAATTTATTTACATAATAAAAATAAGATGAAAAAAATATATATGTTTATTAAAATTTTTGTTTTTTTATTTATATCTTTTATAATAATTAATATTTCATTATATTCTTATGCATATATTACACCAAAAATTTCTTTAAATAGTGCTAATAAAATAACAATTTATGATAATAGTGGTGAAATTGCTATTGAAAATTTAAATGGAAATAAATGGGTAAAACTTGATAATATTTCAAGTTTTTTAAAAGAAGCAACTATTTCTGTTGAAGATAAAAATTTTTATAAACATCAAGGATTTGATTATTTAAGAATAGTAAAAGCTGTTATTAATAATATTGCAAGTAAATCAATTAATGAAGGAGCATCAACTATATCACAGCAATATGTAAAAAATTTGTTTCTTGATTTTGATAAAACTTGGGAAAGAAAAATAGAAGAGGCTTTTTTAACTTTTGAACTTGAAACACATTATAGCAAAGATGAAATTTTAGAAGGATATTTAAATACTATAAATTATGGAGGTGGAAACTATGGAATAGAAAATGCTAGTAATTATTATTTTAATAAAAGTGCTAGTGATTTAACTTTAGCAGAAGCAACTCTAATTGCAGGTATTCCTAAAAGTCCAAGTAATTATAATCCAATAACTAATTTAGAGAGTGCAAAAAAGCGTCAAAAAGTAGTTCTTCAAAGTATGGTAAATAATAAATATATAACAAAAGAAGAAATGAATAATGTATTAAAAGAAGAGGTAATATTATATGGTAAAAAGGATAATACAAATCTTATTACACTTAATTATTATAAAGATGCTGTTTTACAAGAACTATATAATATAAAAGAAATATCAACTAATATGATTAAAACAAGTGGTCTTAAAATCTATACTAATTTAGATATAGATATTCAAACTAAAGCTGAAAATATAATGAAAGAAGAAATGAATATTGATGATGATTTACAAACCGCTATTATGGTAATTGACCCTAAGAATGGTAAAGTACTTTCATTAATAGGTGGCACTAATTATAATAAGTCTGAGTATAACAGAGCAACACAAGCAAAAAGGCAAGTTGGTTCAACAATAAAACCTTTTTTATATTATAGTGCTCTTGAAAATGGATTTACTTCCTCTTCTACTTTTTTAAGTGAAAAAACTACATTTAATACAGGAAACAATACCACATATTCACCTAAAAATTATGGCGAAATATATGCTAATAAAAATATATCATTAGCTGCTGCTATTGCGTTTTCTGATAATATCTATAGCGTTAAAACTCATTTGTTTTTAGGAGAAAACAATTTAGTTAGTGTTTTAAAAAGAAGTGGTCTTAATGAAGAATTAGATGCAACTGTGTCACTAGCTCTTGGTACAAAAGAATTCTCTATGCTTGATTATAGTAATGCTTATAGTACGCTTGCAGATGAAGGTAAATATAAAAAATCATACTTTATAACAAAAGTTACAGATATAAATGATAATATACTATATAAGCACAATTATGAAGAAGAAAAAACACTTAATAGTAGATATGTTTATATTTTAAATGAACTACTTACAAACACTTATAATTATTCTTTTATTGATTATACTTCTCCAACTATGCTTAGTATTAAAGATATGTTAACTAACAAATATGCAGTTAAAAGTGGTAGTACTAGTAGTGACTACTGGGCAATTGGATATAATAATGATTCTTTAGTAATGGTTTGGAATGGATATGATGATAATAAAGAACTATTATCAAGTCAATCAAAAATTACAAAGAGAATATGGGCTAGAGTAATAGAAGCATCTTTAGAAAATAAAGATACAAAATGGTATGATATTCCAAAAGGAATTACTGCGAGTCTAGTTAATCCAGTTTCTGGAGAAATATCTAATGATGATAAAAGTTGTATTCTTTATTATGAAAAAGGTACAGAACCAACTATAACAGCTGAGGAATATGACTATCTTTTTAATGAAAATGAAAAAGCACTAAACTAAGTAGTTTAGTGCAAGTGCTGCTAAAGTGATACCAAAAGTTAATATTATTTCAAGAATTAATATTAATCCTAAAACATTTATTTTTCCTTCGTTTGATTTTGTTATATTTATTTCTTGTTTTTCTTTTTTATTGTCTTCATCTTTTACCTGTTCTATAGTAGTTTTTAAAGTATTACTAATTGCTTTTTCTTTTTTACTTTCAAATCTTATAGATAAAAGTTCTTTTTTTGATTCATCTAGCGTGGTATTAAGTTCAATATAATCTTTTATATCATTTATAATTTGTTCTTTATTTAAGTTTTTAAATTTTTTTATTTCTTCTATAGCTAAGTAAAATAATGTTAAATATTCATTTTGCATAACTAAAGTATTATTAATATCATTAACTTCATCCATTAATAATAGATTAATTCTTTCTTTCTCTTCGTTAGTTAAATCTTCTCTATTCATAATTATTTCTTTTTGATTTTCTATATTATCTAGTCTTCTATCTGCTTCTTCATAACAAAACTTTTTAGAACCAGCATAAATTCTCATTATTTCAATCATTAGGTTATCAAAAGTTTCATCTTCATTTACTTTTTCAAGTCCCTTTGTTAATAATTCTTTTGTTAATAAAGCTTCATAAGTTTCTGAAGTACTTTTAGTAATATTATATGACTTATTTAACATTTCATTACTTTCTCTATTTATTTTTGGATTGTAATTTTCATCTACAAAGTAAAGTGAATCATAGTCAATATATTCTTTTATTTTTTTAATTAATTCTGGTGTTCTTTCAAATAATTCTGGACTATGAGAATCTCTTCCTAAAATAACTCTAGCATTTTTTTCAATTACTAAATTCCAAAATTCTTTATTAGGATAAGCAAATGTACCATTATTTATTATTATTTCTCTACAAATAGCACCCAAATTTAATTCAAGTGGTATACCATATTCAATAGCTTTTGAAATAATCATTTTGTTTGCGATAGATGAGTTTTCATCAAATAATTTTAAATCTTCATCTGAAATTATTGTATCTCTTTTAAGCATATAAACATCTGGATGTGATACTATATCAAATATTCCAGATTCAATAGCTTTTACAACCATACTTGCATATTCTAGTGGATAATTAGGATTATTAATAGAATTAATGTTATCAACATAATGCTGTCCTAAGAGCATATAATCAACTTTATCTCTTGAATCAATCAAAAAATTTACGATTTTAGGATCATACTCAGCTTCAAAACCACAATATATATCTATATCTTCATGTTTTTCTTTTAACTTATAAATAAATTTTATATATTCATCCATTTCAGAATATGGCATTCTTGCTCTTAATTCAGTGTATTTTAATGGATAGTTAGCAATATGATCAGAAAAACCTAATTTTTTTAAACCACATTTTTTTGCATTTTCTATATATTCCTCTTCGCTATAATTACCGGCATGTCCACATCTTTTAGTATGAGTATGATAATCAAATAAAGGAATATTTTTTAAAACTTCTTCAGAAGAATTTTCCTTTTCATCAATAAATACATCATTTTTTAAGAATAAATCTAAATATTTATTACTTAAATATTCAATTTGTATATCAATTTCTTCTTTAATTTTATCTATTGTTTTAGAACTATCTAAAAATTGAAGTTTCAATTTTTCAATATCATTTTTAGTAATACCAATTATGCAAGAAACTTTTTCATCAATATAATTTTCAATTATTTTAATATCTTCTTGTTTCATATAGAATCTCCTCTATTATTTGATTAAATTATAGCATGTTTGTTTACAATATACAATTTTAATACTTTGATGATTTATCATCACTTATATTATTATTTTTTAATTTTTATTAATATATTATATTCATCCATAAAATCATGAACTTGTATATCAATATTTGAACCTTTATTTTTTAGTTCTTCAACAACCTTTTTAATAGTATTTACTGAATCATTTTCTTCTTTTTGACTATCATTTGTACTACTTTCATCAAATAATTCAAAATCTAATATTTCTTCAGTACCAGAATTTTTATTTTCTTCTTCAACATTATTATTTGTATCTTCCATAATACTTTTTTTAAGTTCTTCAAGAGATGGGAAAGTATTTATATTTGTTTTTGATAAATCTAACTTTTTTTCTTCTTCAGGTTTTAGTAATTCATTAACATCTGAACGAATAAATTTAGGTTCATCTGGTGTACTTTTCCCAGTTATCTTTGATATTTCCTCCTCTGTTTGTCTTACTGTCCATCTATTTAAAATTATTTTATTTAATATATCTTCTTGTAAAAAACTATCTTGTAAAGATAATAAACTTCTTGCGTGTCTTTCAGAAATTTTTGCTTCCAATAATGCATTTTGAACAGAACTAGGTAATGATAATAATCTTATTTTATTAGCAATAGTTGATTGTGCAACTCCTATTGTTTTAGCTATTTCTTCTTGTGTCATTCCTTCATCCATTAATTTTTTATATGATTGTGCTTCTTCTATTGCACTTAAATCTTTTCTTTGAATATTTTCAACTACTGCTAGTTCAGCACTCTTAGTATTATCAACATTTCTTATAACCGCAGGAACAGTCTTAAATCCAAGCATTCTAGCAGCTTTATAACGCCTTTCTCCAGCTATTATTTCATATTTATCTCCAATATTTCTTAAAACTAATGGTTGTATAATTCCATGTTCTTTAATAGAATCAGCAAGTTCATTTAATGCCTTTTCATTAAATTCAAGTCTTGGTTGAAATCTATTTGGAACTATTTTGTCAACAGAAATTTGTAATGTACCATTATTTTCCATCATATATAAAACCTCTTTCTATCCTATATTAATTTTAAAATATTTTAAACTATATTTCAAGAATTATATAGTAAATATTTTTAAGAATATAAAAAGACAATAATATAAACACTATTATCTTTTTATTAATATTTATTTTTTTATTATATCTTTGTAATTTCTTGGATATTTTAAATCTGTTATTTTTTCTTTTTTTATTACAATTATATTTCTTAAAGAATTTTCATATGGAAGATTAAAACTACAAACATTTTCTATTTTTGAGTTTAATTGATTTAAAATAACTTGTGAATTTTTAATTTCTTCATCAGCTTTAGATTTTAATGCTATAAAATAGCCATCTTTTTTTACTAGAGGAATACAAAGTTCAGATAATACTTTCAAATTAGCAACTGCTCTTGAGGCAACTATGTCATATTTATCTCTGATTTTTTTACTATAATTTTCACTTCTATCACAAACAACAGATACGTTTTTTAAATTTAACTTTTCTATTAATTGTGTTAAATAAGTACATTTTTTATTAGATGATTCAATTAATGTAATAGATAAATTTGGAAAAACTATTTTCAAAACAATTCCTGGAAAACCAGCTCCTGTACCTACATCACATAATGATACATAATTTTTTAAATTAATTACTTTGTTAATAGTTAAACTATCATAAAAATGCTTAAGATATACTTCTTTTTCATCTGTTATTCTGGTTAAATTAGTTTTTTTATTATACTCAGTCATAAAAATATAAAAGTTTTCTAATTTATTTAATTGTTCGTTTGTTAAATTTATATTTATTTTGTTACATTCTTCTATAAATTGCTCTTTATTCATTAGGATACTCTTTTCTTAAATATACTAAAAGCATAGTTATATCACTTGGATTTACTCCACTTATTCTTGATGCTTGGCCTATTGTTAAAGGTCTAATTTTATTAAATTTTTGTCTTGCTTCTGTAGCAATATTTTTTACTTTATCATAATCAATATTACTAGGTATTTGTTTTTTTTCTAAGTTTAACATTTTATTAACTTCGTTTTTAGTTTTTTTAATATAACCTTCATATTTTACATTAATATCTATTTGTTCAAGTGCTTCTTTTGAAATATTTATATTTAAAAATTTTATTAATTCTTCTGCTGATATTTCTGGTCTTTTTAACAAGGTTAGCACATTAGTTTTTGCAGATATTTTTGATGAATTATTTTTTTCTAAATATTCATTAATTATGGAAGGCAAAACATAATAATCCTCTAGTATTTTATAGTAAGAATTTATTTCATTTTTTAACTTTAAAAATATTTCATATTTTTCATCATTTATAAGTCCTACACTTTTACCTATTTCAGTTAATCTAAATGCAGCATTATCGTGACGTAATAAAAGCCTAAATTCAGCTCTTGATGTTAATAATCTATATGGTTCAGTTATTCCTTTATTAACTAAATCATCTATAAGTACACCAATATAGGCATCACTTCTTTTTAAAATTATTGGTTCTTTATTTTTTATAGATAATGAAGCATTAATACCTGCGATTAAACCTTGTGCTGCTGCTTCTTCATAGCCACTAGTTCCATTAATTTGTCCAGCAGTATATAAATTTTTTAATTTTTTTGTTTCTAGAGATAAGTTTAATTCTTCAGGATCAATAGCGTCATATTCAATAGCATATCCATATTTTAAAACCTCTGCATGTTCAAGTCCTTTTATTGTATGAATTAATTTAAGTTGTATATCATGGGGCATAGTTGTTGAAAAACCACCCATATATATATCTTTTCCTCCTCTTCTTTGAGGTTCTAAGAATAATTGGTGTCTATCTTTATCAGAAAATTTAACTATTTTATCTTCTATAGATGGGCAATATCTTGGTCCTATTCCTTTTATTAAACCGCTATAAAGAGCACATTCATTTAAATTATCTAATATGATTTTATGTGTTTGAGGATTAGTATAAGTCATATAACATACCTCTTGATTATTTATATCATAACTAGGTTTATAAAAATTACTAAATGATAAATAATTATTATCACCATACTCTACTATACATTTATCAAAATCAATTGAAGATTTTAAAAGTCTAGGTGGAGTTCCTGTTTTAAGTCTTATAATTTTAAGCCCTCTTTTTTCTAAATCTTTACTTAAATATAAAGAGGTTTTTTCACCATGAGGTCCTTCTTTTTTAGATTCATGAGCTACTAATATATTAGAATTAAGATAAGTACCAGTTGTTAAAATTACTTTTTTTGAAGTATATTTTTCTCCATTTTCACATATAACACCTTCTACTATATCTTTATCACAAATTAATTCTTTAACTAAATTTTCTATAATAGTTAAATTTTTCTCTGATTTTAATGTTTTTAACATATTAGCAGAATATAAATCTTTATCTGCTTGGCATCTTAAGCTTCTGACTCCAGGCCCTTTTTTTACATTAAGCATTTTAATTTGAATGTGACTTTTATCAGCATTTATACCCATTTCTCCACCTAATGCATCTATTTCTCTAACAACTATCCCTTTAGCACTTCCTCCTATTGATGGATTACATGGCATATCAGCAATGTTATTAATATTTCCAGTTATAAGTAAGGTTTTATTGCCCATTCTAGAGCATGATAAACTAGCCTCACACCCAGCATGACCACCACCAACTACAATTACATCATAATTCACAAAACCTCACCTACTTTCCTAAGCAAAACCTTTTAAACATTTCATCTAAAAGTTCTTCTTTATATACTTCACCAGTTATTTCACCTAATGTATCATATAAATCTTTTATATCTATTTCTATCATATCAATTAAAACATTATTATTAATTGCATTTTTAATA